>WHTT01000052.1 GCA_009377605.1 Luteitalea sp. | reverse complement strand
GACGGGATGCATCGGCAGCCAGAATGGTGCACTTATTCCCTGACAGGCCCTTAGGGTACGTCCTCGATCTGTGCACGCAGCGCGTTCATGCTCCCGAGTAAGACGTCCAGCGTCTGCTGCGCGTCCGCAAGCTTGGTCCGCTCTGCACGCACGAACCGTGAGTACGGGGCGATGCTCTCCTCGACTCGCACCACACTGGTCTGGATCTCCGTCTCGAACTGCTGATGGAGCGCGCGCGACAGCTGCTCGCGGAGCAGCGTGATTTTCTGTCGCATCTCCTGCTTTGCGCGGTGGCGGCGCCCGGGGATCACGAAGAGGCCGACCGCCGCCAAGACCCCGGCCAGCACAATGCCCGTGATGTCAGCGGCGGCCGTGGTCGCAGCAATCGTGACGACCGCTCCCAAGCCGGCCGCCGCCACCTGCAACGCGGCGGCGGCGGCGACCGAATCACGCGCCTTGTCCGCGATCGTGGCCGCCTCGCGGGTACGATCGTAGGTGTCGACGACCCGCTGCACCTGCCGGCCGACGCCGTCGATGAGCCGCGCCCGGTCGTGGTGGAACTGCTCGCTGCCGCCGACGATCCGCTCCGCATGCTGGCGGCGGCGCTCGTGCAGGTGCTGGTTCACGGCCGTCCACTGCCGGAAATCGGCGTCGACGAGCCAGTCGATCAACGTCGACACGCGGCGCTCGATCTGCTCTGGCGTGTCGGCCACGACCTCACGCTTGAACGCTTCTTGCGTTCGGCTCCGGTTGAGGAGGTCGAACACGCGGCCCACCCGCAGTGTCTCGTCGAAGAACGCATGGCCGCGTTGTTCCATCCCGAGCAACAGATTGTCGATGTCCGCAATACGGAAGCGGAAATCGCGCGTCATGTCCTCGCGGTACACGGCGAGCTGCCGATCGACGTCCTCCAAGAGGGTGAGGTCGTCGCCGAGAAGCCCCAATCGCTCCCGCACCTGCCCGAGCAGCGTGTCGGCCAGCCGCCCACCGACGCCGAGCGGGCTCGAGAGCTTGAGGCGCACCCGCTCGCGGTCCTCGAGCGTCTCGCGCAGGAACCCTTCGAGCGGCGCGAACCGGCTCGCCTCCCAGACCGCCGCGTCTTCACGACGGCCGCGTCGGGCGAGTCGGAGGCTCACCGGGAATACCGGCGGCTTGATGCCAACCAGACGCTCGGCGCTCTCTTCCACGAAGTCGATGACCCTGCCGATCTCCTCCTCGCGCTCCAGGATGTCGATCTTGTTGAGCACGACAATGATCTTCTTGCCCCAATCGCGAATGAGCGTGAGAAACGCGCGCTCGCTCTCCGTAAAGGGGCGGTCGACACTCGTGAGAAACAACACGAGATCCGCGCGCGGCACGAAGCGCTCCGTAATCGTCTGGTGCTCCGGCACCACGGCGTTGGTGCCGGGCGTGTCGACCAGGTGCACCTCTCGCAACAGCTCGGCGGGTGCGCGCACGGTGACGACCCCATTTCCCGGGCCGTCCTGCGCCATGGTCTCTCCGTAGCGCAGCACCGTGATCTGTGCGGTCGTGGGCGTGACGCCCTCTTCGAGGACATCCTGCCCGATGAGGACGTTGATGAACGCACTCTTGCCCGCGTTGAACTCGCCGACCACGACGAGGAGGAAGAAGTCGTCGAGCTGCTCGATGGCCCGGTTGAGAATCGCACGATCCTCGTCCGATGCACCGAACCGCTCGAGCGCTTCCCGGACCGCGGCCAGTGTTCGGCGCTCCTCAGCGAGTAACGCCGCTTGCCGATCCGAGAGCAGACGAAGGCTCATGGGCGAAGATTCAGACCGTTGCAGCATCTTGCGTCTATTGTCATCTGTCTTTGGCTGTGGAGTCGATCTCGCCGAGACAAAATCCAAAATGCACGATCATTAATGCAAAATCCCGTCCGATTGGCCGAAATGCCGCTCAAACTCAGCCATATGTGCCGCCGGGATCGCTGCAAGGCCATGCAGACAAACCGGCACGGGGCTTGCTAGCATCATAGATGTAAAAAGGGGGCAGGCCCCTTTCTTCCAAGACTCGCGCCACCAAAGAAAAGGGGCCTGTCCCCTTTTTCTCTCTAGGAGGAATCGAAAGAATGCGTTTGTGCTTCGATCTGCTTCGCCGTGTTCCGCTCCCGACGGTCGCTGTGCTGCTGGCGGCCTGCACACTCCTGCCCTCGACGGCCGCGGCGCAGGCCAGCGGCATTGGTGTCCGAGGCGGCGTCAGCGCCGACAGCCTCGCCGATCAGTTCTACTTTGGCCTTCACTACGAAACGCCGGAGCTGACCGAGCGACTCACATTCCGCCCGAACGTCGAGATCGGCTTGGGCGACGATTTGACGACTGCGGCCTTCAACTTCGAGTTCGCGTATTACTTGCCTATCCGTAATCTACCTAATTTCGACGTGTACGTCGGCGGCGGTCCATCGGTGCTCAACTTCAATCCGGATGCTGAGGACGTCGATTCCGAGACCGAGGCCGGCGTCAACCTCCTCGGAGGCGTCCTGTTCGACAACGGATTCTTCGCGGAGCTCAAGATCGGCGCGATCGACAGCCCCAGGTTGAAGTTCGGGGTTGGCTACACGTGGAGGTAAGCGTTTCCTAGGGTTTCCTAGGGTTTCCTAGGGATCAAGGGAGCTAGGGAGCTAGGGATCAAGGGATCAAGGGATCTAGGGAAGGTGGGCGGAGAGGCTACGACGTTGATCGCTTAGCGCCCCCCGTTGTTCGAGCTCCCCTTGATCCCTTGATCCCTAGCTCCCTAGATCCCTTGATCCCTTCCGTCACTGCGACTGTCCTACTTTTCCTGTCAGGATGGTAAGGACGCGAACGTACTCCGCCTCCGCCTTGCTGAACGCCTCCTTGTAGGCAGCCTCGGTCAGCTCCTGGGTTTTCCAGTCCTTATTGAAGGTCACCGTGGTATTTCCCACTTGGTATGTATCGCCTGCCAGTCCCTTGGGTGGGTCGGCACGGAGCCCGTCGGCGCTAATGTCATCGACGAACGTGCGGGACTCGAGCTCGGACCCGCTGCTCAGCTCGATGTAGGCCTCTTGATGCTCCTCCTTGAGCACGTGCTCCTTGAGGAGCGCTGGCGCAGTGTACTGCGCAGCCACGACACGCAGCTCCACCTCCGGTATATGAAACGCCCCGACGAACTGGTCGGGCGCCTCGACATCCGGTGCAACGAGATACGTCAGCTTGGCCGCGCTCATCTTCTTGCCCAACGCGAGCGCGAGGTCCGCAGATTTGGGCGCTTGCGCCGCCGCAGGAACCGCGAGCAGCACACCCAGCCCGGCCAGCCACACACTTCTCCACGACGGTTTCGACATCGTATCCCCCCTTGACGATGAGCGCTCCCCTTGAGAACCCGAGAGTCACAACGCCGTACGCTCCTGCTCAGCCGATGAACAGCGCGTCGTCCTCGTCGCCGCGCGCTCCCGCCGGCCGTCGGCGGAACGAGCGCATCGTGTCGAGCAGCGCACGCAAAGCTCCGAAGACAGCGGCGCCTTCGCGAACCGGCGCGACAATGGCGTTCTGCACGATACCGAGCGTCGTATCGACGCGCTGTGCCATGTCGCCCATGAGTCGATCCGCACGCTCCACTTGTCCCACCGCGAGCCCCGAGATCCGTGCGGCGTCGACGCCTAGCTGGTTGGCGCGCTCGACGAGCGGCCGCACGTCGTGCTCGACCTTGGTAATGAGCGCCTCGACGCGGCGCGCCGTGCGCGCCGCATACACGATCGCCCCAACCTGGATGAGCGCCATGACCAGCGTCGACGCAGCAATGACGCCAAGCAGTATCGTGCTCCACTCGCTCACGCCGGCTCCTTCGGGCTACGCGCCTCTTGATAGGCTTCCTTGCCACGGTCGATTGCGGCCGAGACCGTCTCGCGCTGTTTATGGACGAACTCCCGTCCTATGTGCGCCGCTTCCGCGGCACGCTCGCGCCCCTCGCGAGCACGGTCGGAGAGCCGTCGTCGCATCTCCTCACCCGGTCCTGGCGCCCATAACAACGCTGCAGCCGCACCAACCATCGTCCCTAGGAAGAACGCTACCACCACAGACCCGCCGTTTCCGTCGTTGTCGCGTGCCACCACGAACCTCCTCTAAGACAGGGGCCCTCAAAAGATGCTGACCCGGACGTTGAGGAACTTCCTCGGGTCGCTCCGGATGTCGGCAAGCAAGCCCCGCAACTCGCGCACGGCTCCATCCATGTTCTCATACAACTGCCGGTCATGGAGCAATCGCCCTGCCGTCCCTTCACCGGCCTCCAGCCGGGCGACGAGACGCTCCAGCCCCTGGCTCACCGCGGCCAGGCGCTTGTACAGGGCGTCATCCGTGACGAGCTTGCCGGCGGTTCCCTCACCGCGCGAAATGCGCGCCGTCACCTCATCGAGGTTCTTCGTCGTCGCCGTCAGCGACCGCGCGAACGCGTCGTCGTGGAGGAGGCGGCCCAGACTGCCCTGCCCGGCGTTGATCCGGCGTGTCGCCGCTTGGAGATCCTCGAGCGAGGCGCGCAACGCCTTGTATGCCGCCGGATCGTTCACCAGCTGGCCAAGGGTGCCGCGGCCACGATTGACGCTGGCCACGACGCGGTCCGCCGTCTCGAGCAGACCACTGAGCTCGCGGTAGACGGCTTCGTCGGTGAACAGCTTCCCCATCGTGCCCTCGCCCTGACGGACGCCCCGCAAGATCGTCGTGAGCTCCTCGAGGCCTTCCGACGCGCCGGCCGCGACGTCGCCCAGCGGCGGCGCCTGCCGCGCGGTGGGGATGTAGCTCCATTCTGACAACGGCTCACCGCTGGTCGACGCGGTGATGTCGACGACGCCCTCCCCCAACAAACTGAGCGATCCAATCGCCGCGCGCGAGCCCGTGGTCACCTTGTCCTGCATCGCCTGCTGCAGCGTCATCGTGACCTCGATTTCCGCGCCGGCAAACTCAATTCTCTCGATCTGGCCCACCTCCACGCCGCCCAGGCGGACGAGGCCTCCCTCCTTGAGTCCCATCACGTTTGTATACCGCGACTTGAGATGGTACTCGCGAGCAAAGAGCCCACCTTGGCCGCCGACCAGAAAGACCAGAAAGACCGCCAAGACGATGGCGGCCAGAGCGAGAAACCCTATCTTCAGCTCCGACCAGGCGAGTGAGCGGGTGCGAGGCATATGGATAGATCCTAGGAGAGAAAGCTTTGAATGTAGGGGTCGCTAGAAGCCCGTAGCTCGTGAGCGTTCCCCTCGAAGACCACATCACCCTCACGCAGCATCATGAACTCGGCCTCGGCCGACTTGTCGCGGCTTGCGGCAAGGATCCGTGGCTGACCATTCTCGCGAACCGCCGTATGCTCCGCGACGTGGAATGCGTCGCGCAATTGGTGTGTGACGAGCATGGAGCTGACGCCTTCCAGATCGCGCAGCTTGATGATCTCCGCGTCGATCGTCAGCGCTGTGATCGGATCCAGGCCTGTCGTAGGCTCGTCGTACAGCAGAATACGCGGCTTCGCGGTCATGGCGCGCGCAATGGCCACGCGCCGCCGCTGCCCGCCGGACAACGCGGACGGCATCTTCTCGACGTGCTCGCTGAGGCCGACGAATCCGAGCACCTCCTCCACACGGCGATCGACGTCCTCCAGCAGACGGTCCGATTCTTCGTAGAGCTTGTAGCCCACGTTCTCGCGCACCGTGAGCGAGTCGAAGAGGGCGCCCTCCTGAAAGACCATGCCGAGATTCGCGCGGACGGCCATCAGCTCGCGCTCGTCGAGCAAGTCGACACGCTCGCCATTCACCCAGATGACGCCGGCGTCCGGACGCAGCAGTCCCAGAATGAGCTTGAGGATCGTCGACTTCCCGGCGCCGCTTGCGCCCAGGATGATCTTCGTGTGCCCGTGCAGCAGCGTGAAGCTGACCTCACGCAGCACCACCAGGTCGTCGAAGGCCAGCGACACTTTGTCGAACATGACGACCGGCGCACCGGGGGCCGCGAGAGCCTCTTCCAGCGTCGGCGAGGCAGGTCCTTGGTCCTTGGTCCTTGGTGCTTGGTGCGGCGAGAGAAACCCGGGCCGATATTGCGGCGTCGAAGCGCTATCCCACGAATTCCCAACCGACCACTTCGCCATAGGCGCACCAAGCACCAAGAACTAAGAACCAGGAACTAATACAACACCGTCGTCAACAGCTTCGTCACGAAGAAATTGATGGCCAACACGGCCACTTGCGAAGCCACGACCGCATTGGTCGTGGCGCGGCCGACCCCCTGCGTGCCGCCGCTCGTCCGCAGCCCGACGTGGCAGCCGATGCTGACGATCGCGAAGCCCAGGAAGAACGGCTTGATCATCCCCATCCAGAGGTCTTCCATATAGAGCCCATCGACGACCGCCGTCCAGTAGACGCTGGAGGCCACGCGTAGTTGTGTGACCGCGATGATCCAACCCCCGACCATCCCGATGCCCGCAGAGACCACTGTCAGAACGGGCACCATGAACAGGCCGGCGAGAATCCGCGGCACCGCGAGCTTACGGATCGGATCCGTACCGAGCGCACGCAGCGCGCTAATTTGATCGGTCACTGCCATGGAGCCGAGCTCCGCGGCGATGCCGGAGCCGACGCGTCCGGCCACCATGAGGGCCGTGAGCACCGGGCCCAGCTCCTTCACCATCGCCGCGCTCACGAGCCGGCCGACGACCGAGCGCGCACCGAACTGATCGAGTGTCATGCCGGTCTGGAGGGCGAGCACTGCCCCGGTGAAGAGACCGGTCAGGAGAACGACGGTGAGCGAGGCCACGCCAATGGCGTCGAACTGCTCGACGACATCACGATAGTAGAACGGGCGCGTCACGGACCCGCGGAAGACGGCAACACACAGCTTGACGTATTCCTGGAGCTCCAGCAGCGCTTTCTTGGACCACTCGGTCAGTGGCGTCACGGCACCCCCACGGCGCCGGGCACCAAGCCGCGCAGCTTCTTCACGCGATCGCGCAGCGCGGCGGCACGCTCGAACTCCAGGTTGGCGGCGGCAGACCGCATGTCGGCTTCCACCCGGCCGATCGCGGCGCGCAGGTCGGCCTCGGAGTGGAACGTCTCCTCATCGCGATTCTCCGCCAGCGGGACCGAGGTGTAGTCGCGCTCGTAGACACTCGACAACACGTCGTCAATCTGCTTCACGATCGACATCGGCGTGATGCCGTGCTCGTGGTTGTAGGCATCCTGGACCGCGCGGCGCCGCTCGGTCTCGCCGATCGCGTGACGCATCGAGTCGGTGACGCTGTCGGCATACAGGATGGCGCGGCCGTTCACGTTGCGGGCAGCGCGGCCGACGGTCTGGATGAGCGACCCGGCCGAACGGAGAAATCCCTCTTTGTCGGCGTCGAGCACCGCGACGAGCGAGACCTCCGGAAGGTCGAGCCCCTCTCGGAGCAAGTTGATGCCCACGAGCACGTCGAAGGCGCCGCGCCGCAGATCGCGGAGGATCTCGACACGCTCCAGCGTGTCGATGTCCGAGTGCAGGTAGCGCACCCGCACGCCCAGCTCCTGGTAATACTGCGTCAAGTCCTCGGCCATTTGCTTGGTCAGCGTCGTGACGAGGACCCGCTCCCTCGCGGCCGCCCGCTGGCGAATCTCGTGCAGCAGATCGTCGACCTGACCGCGCACCGGCCGGACCTCGAGCGGCGGATCGACGAGACCGGTTGGACGCACGATCTGCTCGACCACGACGCCTCCCGATTGTTGCAGCTCGTACGGCCCAGGCGTCGCCGAGACGAAGACGATCTGATCCACCCGCGCGCGCCACTCGTCGAAATTGAGCGGCCGGTTGTCCAGCGCGGAGGGCAAACGAAAGCCGTACTCGACCAGCATCTCCTTCCGCGAACGGTCGCCGAAGTACATGCCTCGGATCTGCGGAATCGTTTGGTGGCTTTCGTCGGCGATGGTGAGGGCGTCCGACGGCAGGTAGTCGAGCAGCGTGGGCGGTGGCTCGCCAGGCGTGCGCCCCGTCAGATGGCGGGCGTAGTTCTCGATGCCGTGGCAGTACCCGATCTCCTTCAGCATCGCCAGATCGAACATCGTTCGTTGGTGGAGCCGCTGCGCTTCGAGCACTTTGCCCGCGGCCTCGAGCCGACCGCGGTGCTCGGTGAGCTCCTCCTTGATCGACGCGATCGCCGGCGTGAGCCGCTCGCGCGGTGTCACGAAGTGCGACTTCGGATAGATGGCCAGGCGACTGTGCCGCTCGAGCGTACGGCCCGTCAACGGATCAATCGTCAGGAGCTCGTCCACCTCGTCACCGAAGAGCTCGATTCGGACCGCCTGCTCTTCGTACGACGGAAACACTTCGATGACGTCGCCGCGGACACGGAACGTCCCGCGCCCGAACTCCAGATCATTGCGCTCGTACTGAATATCCACCAGCTTCCGCAGGATGCGGTCGCGCTCGATCCGCTGGCCGCGCTCGAGCGGAAGCACCATCCCGTAGTAGGCCTCGGGCGAGCCGAGACCGTAGATGCACGAGACGCTCGCGACGATGATGACGTCGCGGCGCTCGAACAGCGACCGTGTCGCCGACAGCCGCATCCGGTCGATCTCGTCGTTGATCGTGGCTTCCTTCTCGATATAGGTGTCGGTGGACGGGACGTAGGCCTCCGGCTGGTAGTAGTCGTAGTACGAGACGAAGTACTCGACCGCGTTGTGGGGGAAGAAGCGCCGAAACTCCTGATACAACTGCGCAGCGAGCGTCTTGTTGTGGACCATCACCAGCGTCGGGCGGTTGACGCGGGCGACCACCTGCGCCATGGTGAAGGTCTTGCCCGAGCCTGTGACACCGAGCAGCGTTTGACACGGCACCGCACGCTCGAGGCCGGTCACGAGCTCGTCGATGGCGCGCGGCTGATCGCCGCGCAGCTCGAAGTCGGTGACCAGATCGAAGCGGTCGTACCGGGACGACATAAAATCAGGATTCGGGATTCAGCCACAGACAACGAATCGTGACGACCTCGACAAGGGCCCGCACTCCAGCTCGAATCGTATCAAAGAATCACTGGTCCTCGCGGTAGAGCGCAAAATAGCCCTTGCGCGTCCGCAGCTTCGCGTCGCACGCGGCGCCTTGCTTGAGGCGCACTTGCAGCTTTCGCCACGTGCCGTCCTGTCGTTGGTTTGTCGAGATGTAGCCGAGGATGTAGCGGCCCTCGACCTCCGCGAGGAGCCGCGCATACGCATCGTCGAGCTCTCGTGCCGAGAGCGGGAAGAACGCTTGGCCGCCGCTCTCCTCGGTGATTTGCTGCAGGCGAAGCCGCTGCTCCAGTCGCACGCTCGACACCTGGTGCTCCAGCAGGCCTATCGCGTAGATGGTCACATCAGAGGTGCGCACGAGATCCAGCACGTCCGCAAAGGTCGCCGTGCTGGACGTGTCGCCGCCATCGGTGTACAGGGCCAGGATCTTGTCGCCGTCCTGATCGAACGCGCCGTGGAGATAGACGCTCAACGCATCGTACAGCGCCGTCCATCCCTCGGTGTGTCGCCCGCGAACGCGCTCGACCAGCCGTGGAAAGTCACGAGGCTCAAACCGCGCCAGGCGTACCTCGGTGGCGAAATCGACCAGGGTCATGTCGTCCGCCTCGGGCAGGAGCCTGAGGAACTTGATGGCGGCCGTGCGCGCGAAGCGAATGTCATCTTCCATGCTGCCGCTCGTGTCGAGGAGGAGACCAACGTGGAAGGGCAGGTTGTCCGGCAGGTCGTCACCGTGCGCGAACAAGCGGACGGTCTGCGGGCGCCCGTCCTCGAGCACGACGAAGTCCTCGGACGTGAGGCCCTTCACCAGCGCCCCGTCGTCGTCGACCACCGTCACGCTCACGCGGACGATGGGGTCCGCCACGGTCCGATAGACGACCTGTGCGGAAGCTGGCGCCGCCAGCACCGCTACGAAGACGCTTGCCAAGAGCTCACGCATGGGTCTCGACCGAAGGCGACGGTTGTCCCTCCCCGCCTTAAATCGGCACTGCAATCGGCCCCGCAATCGGCCCTTCTAAATGGGCGCTCAAGTCAGCCCCGACACCGGCCCCGATACCGGCTCCTCGAGTCCACGAGCACAGACGCACAGCATACCGCAGTCCGCCGCCGGCCTGGCATAGGAGGACCTGCGGTATAATACGAGTTTGGCCCCTCCGGCGATGATGCGCCCGAGGGGCTTCGCTGGCTATGAAGTGTCTCGCCATTTGTCAGACCGAGCTGATGGTCCGGACGCTCGACCGGATTCTCAGCTCAACCTTCGACGTCGACTTCCTCGTTGAAAATCGCGCGCTGGCTCGTCGCTTACACGACGCCGGGATCCGCGTGACCGCCGCAGACTGTTGTCGAGTCGACACCTATCTAAAGGCGGACCTCTCTCCGCAGACCTGTGTGATCGTCGAGGACCACCGGCGGCGGAGCTTGAGGCGATTGATCGAGGCGGTCCGCGACGCCGGGGGCTCCCTCACCTATGTCCTCTCCACCGGCGCGTCGACACGCGCCGCCGACGACGTTCGACAGCGGTACCCGGAGGTCACGCAGTTCACGCTCGCCGAGCTCACCGAGCCGACCCTCATTGCAGAGCTGAGCCGGTCCATGACACGCGCGCGCGTTCAGCAGTACCAGCGTTACTTCGAGGATGCGGACCGCGTGCTCGTTCTCCTCCACAACGATCCCGACCCGGATGCCCTCGCCAGCGGCCTGACACTTCGCTACATCCTGCGTCGCCGCCGCGCCACCTGCACCATCGGCGCGGTGCAGCCCATGACCCGCCCCGAGAACCTACGGATGGCACGCCTGCTCGACATCCCGGTGGACGGGGTCACGCCCGCCGACTTCGAGCACTACGATCGTATCGCGACGGTGGACGTGCAGCCGCACTATTTCGATGGCCTCAACCGCGTGGACCTCGTCATCGATCACCACCCAGAGCAGACCGGCTACAACGCGGTCTTCAAGGACATCCGTCCAGACTACGGCTCGACGAGCACGATCCTGTGGGAGCACATGCGCGCCGTCGATCTCGATGTCTCGGAGCGTACGGCGACGGCGATGTTGTACGCCATCAAGTCTGACACCCTCTTCTTCGCGCGCCATACGAACCGGCAGGATCTCGAAGCTTTCACCAATCTCTACCCGTTGGCGGACCCAGCCCTCATCCGCAAGATGGAAGGCGCGGAGATCACGCACGAGCGGTTGGAGTACGTCATGCGGGCGCTCGCGGCCAGCGTCCACGAGGACCAAGTCTTTTGCGGCTGCCTCGGCGAGGCGCCGCGCGAGGATCTCATCACCTACGCGGCCGACTTCTTCCTCGAGCTCGAAGACACGCGCTGGGCCGCCATCGCCGGGATCGTGGGCGACAAATTAGTTGTTTCGCTGCGCAATCTCGGGTACGCGCGCAATGCCGGTGAGTTCGTCAAGCGCTTCTTTGCAGACCTAGGCAGCGCAGGCGGGCATCGATCACTGGCCAAGGCAGTGGTGCCGTTCGAGGCCTTCGTCGAGAAGCATGGCGCCCGAACGCCGGAAGAGATCGCACGCCGCCTGAGCGACCTCACTCACAGCTTCCTGCACGAACAGAACGGCAAGCCAAAGGAAGTCGCCGCCCTGCAGGCCCGAGGTTAGTCACTGGGGCCCCACCGACGCCGGCCCACCAACGCCGGGCTTGGCTGCCAGGCCGGGTCGGCCCCGGCGCCCAGGTTACGGACGGTGCTGCCGTTGCGGTTCATGGCGAACAGGTCGTACCCGCCGTCCCGTGTGCTGCCCTTTCGGCGTCGGGCCTATCCTGCATGTCTCACGAGCCTTCTCGAAACGGCCTCCCCCAGACTGCACGAACGGAAATGGTACCATGCGCCACCCAGCGCGCCCGCCGCTACAGCTCAGCCATTGTGACGCCCGACAGACGCGGGCACGATTCCGCACCCCAGAAGAATCCAAGCGTTTTCCCATGGAACTCCCAAGACTTCCAGAGACGCGTCGAGCCACCCTATTCGGGATCGACACGTTGAGCGGGCCACGGCAGTGGGCCAAGGACTCGCTCACGACCGCAAATGCTCGACGGATGTTTGGAGAAACGCTATGCCTGAAGCAATGGAAATGCGCAGCGGGATGGATATCACCAGACCACCCGGTGGCGATGTGCCGCTGCTCGATAGCACGCACGCGCGCGACGAGAAAAGGCGACGGCTCGAGTATCAGCTCGACTTGCTGAGCACGCGTGACATCGACTTCGACGAGATTCTCGGCCAGCGCGTCACCGTGAGCGTGGCGTTGCCCGACGACAGCACGCGCTCCTTCAACGGCTATGTGACAGGCTATTTGCGAAAAGACACGCCGCCACCACGGCCCGTCGACACGCTCCAGGAGAGTGATCACAGCGGTGCGCCAGCGTCGGCTGAGGTCGGGCTGCTCCCTCGCACGGCGCCGATGCCGGCAAGTGACAGCGCGCTCACGCCGCGCGAGAGGCAAGTGCTCCAGCTACTCACTGAAGGGCATAGCTACAAAACCGCGGCGGCGGAGCTCGACCTGAGCATCGAGACCATCCGCTTTCACATCATGCACGTCTATCGAAAGCTCCTCGTCCACTCGAAGTCAGAGGCCGTTGCGCTTGCGATCAGGCGGGGTCTGGTGCGCTGACGCAAGACATCTCTGGTCCCTGCGGCTGTGGCCGGTGAGTCGGACGGGCGGCGGGCTCTGCTGTGGCTCACAGAAGCGGCGTGCCTCGGACCGTCCTGGTCTCCTGTGTGACGGGTAAGGCGCGGTAGGTGAGCCAGACGGAACCCAGCTTGAGGCGCTCGCCGTCGGCCAAGGGCACCGGATCCGTGACCCTGTCAGTGCCCTGAAACGTGCCGTTCTTGCTCCCAGGTCCTCCAGGGTCGCCTGTTCACCCGAGACGATTCTGACGATTTGGGCGCTGGGTGCTCAGCATGTCGATCAATAGAGCAATCAGCGTGCCACCGGACGCCTCTACCCCGTCCCCAACCTGCCGCTCCCTCACAGCCCCAACCTCTAAGCTGCGACCTGCCCGCACCTCTCGAACTCCTACCCGAAGCCCCGGCCGCTACCCCAATCCTCTGACCTGCCCCCAACCTCGAACCTCCTACCTCGAACCTCGAACCTCGAACCTCCTACCTCCTACCTCGAACCTCCCTCTTGCCGCAGCTTCCACAACTCCGCTCGGAGCTCCTGGGTATTGCCCACGACCGGCACGATGAACTGCCGGTACGCATCTTCGTACCCGCGCTGCATCAGCTCGTGCAGCGTGTGACGGCGATCCGAGCGCTCATCGTAAACCCCGCCGAAGTCGAAGGGCCCCAGCGGGTTGTGTGCAGGTTGAACGTGGAACAGCGCCGAAAAGCGATCGAACAGCGCAGTCGTGGCATCACGAACTGCCGCCGCCTCGACCGACGCGAGGTACTCGCCGGCCCATGCCCGCGGATGGACTCGACGCGACGCCAGTTGGTGCGGCTGCTCGAGCGGCGGCGCCGCCGACACGAGAATCACCTGTTCTGCCCCGGCGGCCGACACCTCCTCGAGCAGGCGCACCAGCCCACCGGGACGGTCCGTGAGTCGGTGGGGCTCTCCGCGCCAGACGCTCTCCGGCGCGAAGGTCAACAGATGCGGCTCGGCGATCATCGGCACGACCAGCGCCCCGGCAACCGCGTCGAACACGTGGTCGCGTCCGATGCCGGCAAGATCGACAACCTCGCCGGCCCTGCCCGCCAAGCCAGCCTCGTCCTCTCGAAAGAAGCGACGACGATGTGGCTCTTGCAGCAGAGCAAAAATGAGATCGCGATGGGTATCGAGATCGTGGCAGGTGACGATCAGCTCTCGCGAGCCTGGCTGACCAAGGCCTTCGAGCAGCAGCTCCGAATAGCGCCGACTGATCTCGCGGCGGCCGGGCTGCGCAACCGCCGCGGCCCCACGCACGAACTGCCAGAAGCTCGCGACGACGCGCGCGCGCGCCCGGGAGACGTCGAGTGGCGCGCCAAGCGCCAGCCACCAAGGCTGCCCCCGACTGCGCCGCCGAGCCCGCCGACCGAGGTGGATGTACAGCCACTCCCAGGCGAGCGCCAACAGCGCCGCGAGCAGGGACAGAACCGCAAGGCGCGGAATGTAGGTGACGAAGAGATCCCGCCGAAAGCTGGTGGCGAGCAGCTCGACGAACCACCGCGCGACGACCCCGTTTCCGTCGACCTGGAGTATCTGAAGGATGAGTGCAATCGGGTAGAGCAGCGCTCCGAGAACGAGGAGGGCGACCGGCAACGCCAGCGCGCCAAACGCCACGAGCAGCGCCCAGCCAGCAAGGCCCCACATTCGTCTCCAGCGATATAGTGTGGTGATGCCTGGGAGTCCCCAGAGACCGTCGAGATCCCACAGGCGGCTGCCGGCATCCACCGCCGCCAGCATCGCACCGGCTGCCCCGATGCCCCGCCCTGCGGCGATGTCGATCTTGACGCCTGCTTCGGTGAGTGCCTTCAACACGCCGGCGTGGTACGCGCCTGCCGTGCCCGTACCGGTCAACACGACCGCGGTGCGCAGGCGTGGCGAGTATGACACCGGTGGCCGCAGCCGCGACTCACCTGCGCTACTCGCTACCGTCGTAGATCGTGACGAGCTTGACGAGCTCGAAGAGCCGCTGGCCATTGGGCGTGGGTACACGGACCTCGTCGCCCTCCTCTTTCCCAACCAGCGCTCGACCGATGGGCGAAGCAGTCGAGACGAGGCCACGCTCGGCGTCCGCGTCCTCGGGCATGACGAGCGTATACACTTGTGCGGTGCCGTCCGCCTCGCGCACGTGCACCGTCGAGCCGAAGGCCACGCGGTCCCGCGGAATCTTGTCGAGGTTCAGCATCGCGAGCTCGGAGAGGCGCTTCTGGAGCATTGAAATACGCGCTTGAACCAGGCTCTGCCGCTCTTTGGCGGCCTGGTACTCCGCATTCTCGCGAAGATCTCCCAGCTCGCGTGCCCGCTTGATTTCTTGCGGCAGGTCTCGCTTGAGTTCCCGCTCGAGTGCTTGGACCTCCTCTTCGAACCGCTTGACCAACTGGGACTTCATCTGCCTTCAACACGAAGCATCATCGCCGAAGCCGTCGACTTCACAAACGGCCTAAACACTTGCAGGGCGGGAGAAGCCGGCTATGTCCGCTTCCCTCGCCCTGCTCAGGGGCATCTTAGCATCAAGGGGGAAAGGGACCAAGGGGCAAGGGAGGAAGGGATCTAGGGATCTAGGGATCTAGGGATCTAGGGATCTAGGGATCTAGGGGGCAAGCGACAAAGTGATAGTCTCCTTGGAAAGATGTCGCGTGCATCCGCGCTACGGCTCGAGACGATCATCAGCCGGCGCAACACGCTCGTCGCGACGTTTCGGCGCGCGGCAGCGGCACGTCCGGCCACCGTGGCGCTCCTCGACGGCAGTCGACTCGTGGAAGAGGCGCTCAGCGCCGGCGTCACCGTGGACGTTGCCGCCTGCTCCGAGCGATCCCTCGAGCGCGACGAAGAACGGGCCTTGGTGGGTGAGCTCCAGTCTCGCGGTGTTCGCGTGATACTAGCGACCGAGGAGGTGCTACGGGCGATGAGCCCGTCGACGACTCCTTCAGGCGTGGTTGCCCTGGCGCGCGTGGAAAGCGCCGGCTGGCAGGCGCTCACCTCGCGCTCTCCTGCCTTGGTGGTCGTCGCAGTGAGCGTCCAAGACCCCGGCAACCTGGGTGCGCTGGTGCGGGTGGCGGAGGGCGGCGGCGCGGACGGGGTCGTCGCCAGCGGCGACACGGCAGACCCGCTCGGCTGGAAAGCGCTGCGTGGAGCAATGGGCAGCGCCTTTCGCCTCCCGGTGGTGCGCGAGCGCTCGATCGAGCGCACCGTCGACATGCTCCGCCGGCTCGGTCTCCGCCTCGTCGCCGCGATCCCGCGTGGCCAGACGATGCTGAGCGCCTGCGATCTCACGCGCCCAACCGCCGTGCTGCTGGGCGGCGAAGGGCGCGGACTCGACGCGGCCATGCTCGGCAAAGCAGACGAGACGCTGACCATCCCCATGCGGCCGCCCGTCGAATCGCTGAACGTGGCTGTGGCCGGCGCGCTGATTGTCTTTGAAGCGGCGCGGCAACGAGGATACTTCCCGCATGACCCGAGGCTCACCGCTGTTCCCTGACGAAGGACCGCCAGTGGAGGCATCCGCGCGTGCTCCCGCGCCACTGGCGGAGCGCATGCGGCCGCGCACGCTGGACGAGGTCGTCGGGCAGGAACATTTGCTCGCGCCGGGCACACCGCTCCGCGAAGCCATCCTCAACGACGTGCTCCAGTCGGTCATTCTCTGGGGACCGCCCGGCTCCGGCAAGACGACCCTCGCCCGGCTCGTCGCAACCGTCACGCGAGCGCGATTCATCGGGTTCAGCGCCGTCCTGTCCGGTATTCGCGATGTGAAGGAGGTCATGGCGGAGGCCGAACGCCACCGCACTCGCCAGCATCAGCGGACTATCGTGTTCGTCGATGAGATCCACCGGTTCAACAAGGCACAACAGGACGCCTTCCTCCCGCGCGTGGAGGCGGGCGACATCGTCCTCATCGGCGCCACGACCGAGAATCCCTCGTTCGAGGTCAATGCCGCCCTCTTGTCCCGCTCGAAGGTATTTGTGTTGCGGCCCCTCGAGTCTTCGCACCTAGTGACAGTGCTGCAGCATGCGGTCGAGGATGAGGGCCGCGGGCTGGGCGGGCAGCATCTCGACATCGAAGAGGGCGTGGTCGAGGCCATTGCTCGGTACGCCAACGGTGACGCACGCGTGGCGCTCAACGTGCTCGAGTTGGCCGCGGGCATCGTCGGAGCGCGAGGGCAGGAGGCTCCTGGCACCGCCGCGTCCCACAGGCTCGATCGCGAGATGCTGGCTGGTCTCATTGCACGGCGCGCTCTGCTCTACGACAAGACTGGCGAAGAGCATTACAACCTGATCTCCGCGCTGCACAAGTCACTCCGGAACAGCGATGCAGACGCTGCCGTGTACTGGCTCGCTCGCATGCTCGAGTCTGGCGAGGACCCACTCTATCTTGCGCGGCGCCTCGTGCGGTTTGCATCGGAGGACATCGGGAACGCCGACCCGCACGCGCTCCAGGTCACGGTGGCTGCCAAGGATGCCGCCCACTTCCTGGGAATGCCGGAAGCGAACACGGCGCTCGCACAAGCGGCGATCTATCTGGCGACCGCTCCCAAGAGCAACGCGACATACGCGGCGTACACCCGTGCCGCAGAGGATGCGCAGCGCGACGTCGCGGAGCCCGTGCCGCTGCACCTCCGGAATGCTCCTACACGCCTCATGCGCGAGCTCGGGTACGGCAAGGGCTATCAGTACGCGCACGATGCAGACGAGGCGGTGACGGGGATGGACTGTCTCCCACCGACCCTCCGAGCACGGAAGTATTACCAGCCAACCGATCGCGGCTTCGAGCGCGAGATCCGTGAGCGGATCGAGCGGTGGCAGGCGGCCCGACAGAAGAAGAGCTCCAGATAACTGGGGCAACTACCTGCGCCTTGAAAAGAGCGAGCTCCTTCCCGACCTCGACCTCACAGAACTCTTGCGGTTCATCGACATCTTTCCCATGACTCGCGCTGTCCGCGAGTACCAGGCTTTCCTGCGCGGCTAGATCGGAAAAGGAACGCGGGACCTTTCCTCCGGTTCCTTTCCTTCTTCTGATACTCTTTGCCCAACCTGCGTGGCTTCAGCTCTTCTCGTACTCTCTCAAGAACCCGAGAAACTCACGCAGGTGCTCTTGCTCGTCGCCAAGGATCTGAATCACCATGTCCTGCGTGACGTAGTCGACGCCGTCGCAGAAGGCAATCACCTGATTGTAGTGCGCGATCGCCTGCTTCTCTCCTTCGATGACGCCCTCGATGACCACCTCGACGTTCGTCGTGTCGGATGTTGGCTGCAGGTACTTCTGATCCGGCTTGAAGGCAAAGCTGCCCGGTGTCACGCCGGCGAGCGTCTTGATGCGGCGCGCGAATTGCTGGGCGTGGCCAAGCTCCGTCGTGACGTCCTGCGCCAAGCTCTTCTTGATTTCCTCGGCGCGCACGCCGTCGAGGTTGACGGAGTGACTCAAGTAGTTCATCACGGTCTCGAGCTCCATCCAGTAGGCGCGCGTCAGCAGCTCGACGATCTTCCTTCGCTTGGCCTGGTCCTCGATGAGAAACGTCGCTCTCTTGGTCCGACTCCGCGGCATAGCTCCCTCTCTCTTTCGCGTCTCGTGACACCCGCCAGTATAGCCGCTGCCGCACGACGGCGCCCGGCACCGACCACGTCGGCGCGGCTCTAGGTAGGTGCCCTTAGATCCGCTGAAAGTTCCGCTCCATCTCGCGGCGGCTGAGACGCAGCGCTACCGGCCGGCCGTGCGGGCACACCGTGGAGTACGACGTCCGCCGCAGCTCGTCCAGGATGTACTGCATCTGCTCAATGGTCAGACGGTCGCTGGCCTTCACGGCGGCATGGCACGCCATCGTTGCCGCGATGCGGCCCAGCGCGTCGTGGACGCGTGCACCCCGGTCGAGCCCCTCGAGGTCAGTGGCCAGTACCCGCATCGCCGAGGCGGCTTCGTGGACCTTCAACAACGCGGGCATGGCGCTCACCTTCAGTGTGTCGCCCCCGAACTCTTCGATCTCGAAGCCCAGCGGAGCGAGATCCGACTGGTGGCTGAGCAGCACCTCGCGCTCGCCGGCCGCCAACTCGAGCACAATCGGCGTGAGCAGTCGCTGACTCTCGAGGCCACCGGCCGAAAGCCGTCCGAGGATCTGCTCGTACAGCACGCGCTCGTGAGCCACATGCTGGTCGATGATCGAAAGCCCTTCGCTGTCGACCGCCACGATGAAGGTGTCGCGAAACTGGCCGAGCGGAATCATCGGCTGCACGGCATCGATCCCAGCCGTGCGCCGTTCGGGCACCAGTCTCCCAACTGCCATTCCAAGCTCGCTCCCCCAGTCGCCCTCCGCCGACGACACCTCGCGCTCAGGGCTCGAGACGCCCGCCGCCCGAACCGGCGGCACCGCGACTGAATCGTCGAGCGACCGCGGGCCGAGGCCCGGAGACACACTCGCCCCGAGCGTGAGGACGCCGGGCAGGAGTGGCGCGGACGCCTCCTGGGCGCCCGCTGTTGGGCGCAACCGCAGCTCCGGCATTGGGCCAGCGCCGAGCGCATCGGTGAGCGCGCGGCGCAGCACCTCGTGCACGAGCCCTTGATCGAGAAAGCGCACTTCCGCCTTGGTCGGATGCACGTTCACATCGACGCGGCGTGGGTCCATCGTGAGGAATAGATGGACCTCGGGGCTCCGTTCCTTGATGGTCGCAGCGCTATATGCCTGAACAATGGCATGATGGAGCGTCTTGTCTCGAACGATACGCCGATTGACGTAGATGTTCTGGGGCCCGCGCACCGGCCCTTGCTCGGCGAGCGGCGCGGCGTACCCCTCGATGCGGATGCCGCCCCCTTCGCGCTTCACCTCCACGAGATTGCGGCGATCGCGGTAGATCTGGTAGAGGCGCTCGCGCAGCGCGGTGACCGGCGAGCACTCGATCACGCGGCGCCCGCCGCTCGTCAGCGCGAACCCAACCTCCGGATACGCCAGCGCGAGCTGCGTGACGAGGCGCGAGACTTGCGCCGACTCGGCGGCGTCTGCCTTCAGGAACTTTCGGCGGGCCGGGAGATTGAAGAAGAGATCTGCCACTTCGACGAAGGTGCCCTCCGGCGCGCCGATCTGCCCCACCGTCGTTCTTTGCCCCGCCTCGATGCGGACCTCGTAGCCGAAGGGCGCCCCTCGCGCGCGTGTGCGCAAACAAAAGCGAGAGACGGAGGCGACCGACGGTAGCGCCTCCCCACGAAACCCCAACGTGGCAATGGCTTCCAAATCGCTGGCGCTGGCGATCTTGCTGGTCGCATGGCGCTCCACCGCGACCCGTGCATCCTCTGGCGTCATCCCCTCCCCATCGTCTTCGACACGAATGCGCGCCTTGCCTCCGAGCTCGATGTCCACGCTGACGCGACGCGCGCCAGCGTCGAGGGCGTTCTCGACCAGCTCCTTGACCACCGAGGCCGGACGTTCCACCACTTCACCAGCGGCGATTTGATTGGCGAGATCGGGCGGGAGGATGTGAATGTGTCGCACCTGCGACATTCTAGCGGACAAACCCCATTACAATCGGGGCGACGCATGGGCATTGCGGCTGATCTCACGATCGTGCTCGTGGCTGCGCTTCTTGGCGGCCTCGTGGCGCAACAGCTCCGCCAACCGCTCATCCTCGGCTACATCATCGCCGGCGTGGCGGTGGGCCCGCATACGGGCGGCCTGACAGTGAGCAGCCCACACGACGTCGAGCTGCTGGCCGAGGTCGGCGTGGCGCTGCTCCTCTTCGCGCTGGGCTTGGAGTTTTCGTTCAAGGAGCTGACGCCCGTGCGGGGCGTGGCGCTGGCAGGCACGCCGCTGCAGATCGGGGCAACCATCGCGCTAGGCGCCCTCACGGCACGCTGGCTCGGCTGGTCCTGGGTGGACGGGATCTGGCTGGGCGCACTCGTCTCGGTATCGAGCACGATGGTGCTGCTCAAAACGCTCCAAGCGCAAGGCCGGATGGGCACGCTGTCCAGCCGCGTCATGCTGGGCATGCTCATCGTCCAGGACCTCGCGGTCGCGCCGATGATGATCGTCCTCCCCAAGCTCGCACAGCCCCAGGCGGGCCTCGCGGCCGTGGGCTGGGCAACCTTCAGGGCCGCCGTGTTTCTCGCCCTGATGGTCCTTGTGGGCACGCGCCTCATCCCATGGCTGATGGCGCGGATCGTCCGGTGGAACTCCCGCGAGCTGTTTCTGCTGGCAACGACGGCGATCGGCCTCGGCATTGGATACGTGACGTATCTCTTCGGTCTCTCGTATGCGCTGGGCGCGTTCGTGGCCGGCATGGTCCTGAGCGAGTCCGAGTATAGCCATCAGGCGCTGAGCGACATCATCCCGCTGCGTGACCTCTTCAGCATGCTCTTCTTTGCGTCGGTCGGCATGTTGCTCGAGCCGGCGCTGCTCCTCGCACAGCTCCCCATGGTGCTCGTGCTCGTCTGCCTCGTCGGCACCGGCAAGGGTGTGATCTTCAGCCTCGTCGTCCGGCTGTTCGGCTACCGGAATGTGGTCCCCCTTGCGGTCGGCCTGGGTCTGTTTCAGGTTGGCGAGTTCGCGTTCGTGCTGGCGCGAGTGGGCATTACCTCGCAGTCCATTTCGAGCGAGCTGTACGCGCTCGTCCTCAATACCGCGCTGGTAACGATGGTGCTGACGCCGTTCGTCTCAGGGCTCACGGCGCCGATCTACGAGTGGATGAAGCACCGGCGGGGCGCCGAGCCGGTGCAAACCATCAACCTCCCTCGCGCAGGGCTCCAGGAGCACGTCGTCATTGCCGGCGCCGGACGCGTCGGTCTGAGTATTGCGGAGGTGCTCGCACGACTCGGTCTGCCGTTCGTGCTCATCGAGCTCGATTCTCGACGTGTCGCGCTCGCGCGTCAGGCTGGTCATCCAGTCGTGTACGGTGACGCCGCACAACCGACAGTTCTCGAGGCCGCCTGGGCGCGTACTGCTCGCCTCTTGATTGTGACCACACCATCGTTCACCGTTGCACGCTCGGTCGTCGGCCACGCCCAGGACCTGAATCGATCGGTTCGTCTCGTGGCACGCGCCGAGGGATTCGAGGCCGTTCATGCGCTTCGTGAGCTGGGGGTGTCAGAAGTCGTGCAGCCGGAGTTCGAGGCAGGGCTGGAGATGACACGGACGGCTCTCGCGCATCTCGGCGTCTCACCGGAAGACACGCTGAGCGTAGCAGATGCGGTTCGAGAAGAACGGTATGCGCCGCTTGGCGGCCGGGGTGAGGGGGTGAGGGGGTGAGGGGGTGACAAGGTGAGGGGGTAACTCGGTTACCGGGGTGGACATCAGGTGGACGGCGGCAACGTCACTCGATGCTCACCCCGGTAACCGAGTCACCCCATCACCTTGTCACCCCATCACCTTGTCACCCTGGTCAGTCCCCCACTTTGACCTGCAACGCCGCCTGCGCCGCAGCAAGACGCGCAACCGGCACGCGGTAGGGCGACATCGACACGTAGTCCAGGCCCACCTTCTGGAAGAAGTGGATCGATGACGGATCGCCGCCGTGCTCGCCACACACACCGAGCTTGAGGTCCTGCCGTGCCGCCCGCCCCTTGCGACAACCCATCTCGACCAACTGGCCTACCCCCGTGGCATCGAGCGACTGGAACGGATCCCGATCCAGGATCTTCTTGGCCTGGTAGATCGACAAGAACTTGCCGATGTCATCACGCGAGAACCCATAGGTCATCTGGGTGAGGTCGTTCGTGCCAAACGAGAAGAACTGTGCCTCGGCGGCAATTTCATCTGCCGTGAGCGCCCCGCGCGGGACCTCGATCATCGTCCCGACGAGATACTTCACCTTGACGCCGTACTCCCCCATCACCTCGGCAGCGACACGGTCGATGATGGCCTTCTGGTCGCGCAGCTCGCGTACGTCGCCCACCAACGGAACCATGACTTCCGGCACGGTCTTGTAGCCTTCTTTCTTCAACTGACACGCGGCCTGGAAAATCGCGCGCGCCTGCATCTCGGCGATCTCCGGATAGGTGATTGCCAGCCGCACACCGCGATGGCCGAGCATCGGATTGAACTCGTGCAGCTGCTCCACCCGCGCCAGGAGCTCGCGCTTCTTCTCCAGCTCCTCGCTGTCGCCGCCCGCGCTCTCGAGCTTGGCGATTTCCACCATGAGCTCCTCGCGCTTTGGCAGGAACTCGTGCAGCGGCGGATCGATGAGGCGGATGGTCACCGGACACTCGTGCATCGCCTTGAAGACGCCGTAGAAATCGTCACGCTGCATCGGGAGCAGCCCATCGAGTGCTTTTCGGCGGTCCACCTCGTTCTCGGCGAGAATCATGCGCTGCACGAGCGGCAGCCGCTTCTCACCGAAGAACATGTGCTCGGTACGACACAGCCCGATGCCCCGGGCGCCGAACGCATAGGCGAGCTCCGCCTGGTCTGGCTGATCGGCATTCGCGCGAATACCGAGGGATCGAAACTTGTCGGCCCACGCCAGAATCTGGCGAAAGCGCTGGTAGATATCGGACCGCTCCGGTTTCAAGTCGCCTGACACGACGCGCAGGATATCGCTCGGTGTCGTGGCCACTTGCCCCAGCTTCACCTCGCCGGTGAGGCCGTCGAACGAGACCCAGTCGCCCTCCTTGACGAGGTGGCCGTTCACCGTGAACGTCTTCTTGATGTCGTTGATACGGATATCACCTGCACCCACCACCGATGGCTTGCCCATCTGGCGACCGACGACGGCCGCGTGTGACGTCATGCCGCCAGTGGCCGTGAGCACACCCTGCGCGAGATACATGCCGCGAATGTCGTCGGGCGCGGTCTCCTTGCGCACGAGCAGCACGTGCTTGCCTTCCGCTGCTCCCGCCTCCGCTTCCTCCGCCGTGAAGACCACCTGTCCGGAGGCGGCGCCAGGCGACGCCGGCAGCCCCTTGGTTGCGACCGACAGCTTCTTCCACTCAGCCGGATCGAAGACTGGTGCGAGCAACTGCGAGAGCGCCTCCGGCTCCACACGCAGCACGGCGTCCCGCGGCGAGATCAGCTTCTCCCGCACCATGTCGGTGGCAATGACGATGGCCGCATAGCCGGTCCGCTTGCCGCTGCGGGTCTGCAGCATGTAGAGCTTCTCGTCTTGAATCGTGAACTCGAAATCCTGAACGTCCTGGTAGTGCTTCTCGAGCCGCGCCGTGATCTGCCGGAGCTCTTTGTACGCCTTCGGCATCACCTTTTCGAGCGCCGCTATCGGCTCCGGCGTGCGGATGCCGGCGACGACATCCTCGCCCTGTGCATTCACGAGGAACTCGCCGAAGAACTCCTTCGCACCATTCGCGGGATTCCGCGTGAATCCCACACCCGTCGCAGACCGCTCTCCTGTGTTGCCGAACACCATGGCCTGCACGTTCACCGCCGTGCCGATGTCGTCCGGAATCTCGTAGATGCGTCGGTACTCGATCGCGCGCGGGTTGTTCCACGATCGAAACACGGCATCGCGCGCCATACGAAGCTGCACGGCAGGATCTTGCGGAAACGCCTGCCGCGTCTTCTTTCGGATGACGCTCTTGTAGCGCTCGACGACCTGCTTCAAGTCATCCTCGCTCAGTGCGGTGTCGAGCTGGGCCCCGCTCGCCTCCTTGACCTCGTCGAGCTCGTGCTCGAAGGTCTCCTTTGGAATCTCGAGGACGACGTTCCCGAACATCTGGATGAAGCGCCGATAGCTGTCAAAGGCGAATCGGCCGTTGCTGGTCCGCGCCTTCACACCTTCGACACTCTCGTCGTTGAGCCCGAGGTTGAGAATCGTGTCCATCATCCCCGGCATCGAGAACTTCGAGCCGGAACGCACGGAGACGAGCAGCGGATTCTCGGTCGATCCGAGCTCGGCGCCTGCCGCTCGCTCCAGCTTCTTGACGTTCGTCAGCATCTCCGCGTCGACGGCGGCCGGTGTCTTGCGACCAGTGGCGTAATACTGGCGGCACGCCTCGGTGGTGATTGTGAAGCCCGCTGGCACTGGGAGGCTCGCGTTGGTCATCTCGGCGAGATTGGCACCCTTGCCGCCGAGCAGATCACGCATGCCCTTGTGACCTTCGGCCTTGCCGCTTCCAAAGAAGTAGACGAACTTCGTGCGTTTCCGATTGGCGAGTGCCGGACGCCTCGGCGAGGCGTCCCTACCAGCCGCTTTCCTACGCACCACGGCGGCCTTCGCCGTCCGCGTTGCTTTCGCAGCAGGCCGGGCAACCAGCTTGGTGACCTTTGCCGGCAGTCGCTTCTGCAGCCCGGCTCGCGCCCGCCCGACCTTCGGTCCTGATCGTCCTTTCACGCTCCCTCGCTTCTTTGCCATTACGTCTCCTATCCGATGGCGCACTCAACCGCGCCTGACTTGCACGTCTTCATTGCGGAGCTCGCGCGACCTGAAGGCCGCGCGCTACCTCTGGATGATTAGTACGTTGGTGTGGAGCGAGGGGTCTTCAGCCCCTTGTCCGACCTTTGGATCACTGACCACTACTCACGATCTCAGAAATGTCCGCGATGCCCAAGACGAGATCGCGCAGGTCCGCTACCAGCCGCAACCGTGCGGCTCTGAGCGGCGGGTCGTCGACCATCACGAACACATCGTTGAAGAACTTGTCGACTGCCGGACGAAACAGGGCGGCCTCGGAGAGCGCAGACGTGAAATCCTCGCGCGCGATTGCCGCTTCGATGCCGGGGCGGCGCGCCTCGGTCGCGTCGAGCAGCGCCACCTCCGCCGGCTCGCGTAACAGCGCTCGAAGCGACGTGTCACGTGGCGAGTCCGCGGGCAGCTCGCGCGCGATATTCTTCACCCGCTTGAACAGCACCGCAAGCGCCTCGAAGTCTTGCGAGCCGCGCAAGGCCCGGAGCGCCTCGAGGCGGCGGCGCGCGGCGAGCGGGCTGAGCCCCCCGAGCTCGCCGTCCGCGGGCACCACGGCGTTGATCTCGTCGTACCGGTATCCGCGCCGCTCGAAGAGGTACCGAAGCCGCTCGACCAGAAAGGTTGCCAGCGCGCTCTCGGCGGTGCCGGCCGCCGATGCCCAAGACGACCCGAGGTCGTCGGCCAGGACGCGGCGCGCCTGGACGACGAGCGCATCGAGCGCTATCGCGGTGTCGACGTGCACCACCTCCGGCAGGTCGACGAGGAGCTTCAAGAGTCCCTGAGCTTGGCGACGCAGCCCGAACGGATCGCGCGTGCCCGTCGGCGTCTCACCCGCGCCGAACATACCCACGAGCGAGTCGAGCTTGTCGGCCAGTGCCACCGCCGCCCAGCTCACGGCCGCCCGACCGAGCTGCGCATGGGTCGGCGGCAGGTCGGCCTCGACGCCCACCGGAAGGTAGTGATACGAAATGGCCCGCCACACGGCCTCCGGCTGGCCCTCCTCCCTCGCGTAAATCCCACCCATGGTACCCTGGAGCTCCGTGAGCTCTCGCACCATGTCGGTGGTGAGATCGGCCTTGGCGAGGCGCCCGGCGGTCGCCGCGTGCCGACGCATCTCCTCGCCGCCCAGCATCTCGCCGGCGAGCCACCCCGCGAGCTGCTCCAGACGCGCAGCCTTGGCGCGGTAGCTTCCCAGCCGCTTGTGAAACAACAACGTATCGAGTCGAGCGAGCTTGGCCTCGAGCGACGTGCGTCGGTCGGCATCCCAGAAGAACCGTGCGTCGCGCAGGCGCGCCGACAGCACGCGCTCGGCATTGACGACAATCCGCTGTGCCTGATCGGACTCGGTGTTGGTCACGGCGAGAAAGGCCGGCATCAGCTTGCTCTGCTCGTCGGCAACCGGAAAGTAGTGCTGATGATGGATCATCGTCGTGGTCAACACTTCTGCCGGGAGATCGAGGAACTCGGGCGCGAAAACGCCGGCGACGACGCAAGGGTACTCGACGAGGTCGGCCACCTCGTCAACCAGCGCGGCTTGCGCCGACCCACTCACGCGCCCGCCGAGCCGCCGGGCGTGCGTGTCCAGCTCCCGCATGAGCCGTTGGTAGCGTTCTTGGTGGCTCAACAGCACGAAATGCTCGCCCAGACGGGTCCGGTAGTCAGCGAAGCTGCGCACCTTGATGGTGCGCCCGGGCCGGCCACTGAGCGCCAGAAACCGGTGACCGTAGGTCACGGCACCGGAGCGCACGTCCTGCACGCTCGTGGTCTGCGCGAGCGGTGTCCGCCGAATGACAAACGGCACCACCCGCCCACCGTACAGGAAAAGCAGCCATCGGATCGGCCGGCCGAAGGGCAGATCGGCGCCCTCCTTGCCCGACGTCCCCTTGACCGCGGTGGTCCCTTCCAGCGACGCGTCCCACCGCATCTGCCTCGGGAACGAGAGCCCCAAGAGCACGGCGCTCAGCACCTTCGGCAGCACATCGACGGCGGCACGGCCGCGCTCCCGCTTTCGCACGGCGAGGTAGGTGCCGCGCGCGGTCTCGAGGTGCTCGAGCGCGCCCACCTCCACGCCGTGCTTCCGCGCGAAACCGAGCGCCGCCGGCGTGGGCCGTCGATCCGCGCCATACGCCGCGTCCACGGGCGGTCCCGTCACCGTCTCCTCATGCTCCGACTGCCGCTCGGCGAGCTTGGCCACGGTCGCGGTCAGTCGGCGGGGCGTCGCGAAGGTCTCGACCGGTGCACCCGGCGCCAATCGAAACCTGGACAGCTCGGCCGACAACCGCTCCGCCAGTTGGTCGGTCAGAGGCGTCAGCCAGGACGCCGGCAGCTCTTCGACACCGATTTCCAACAACAGCTCACGGTCCATCACGTCTCGCTCGTTTCCTGCACAGGCGCTGCGGCGTGCTCCTCGGTGTAGGCGCGTGCGATAGCGACGGCCAGCTGTCGCACGCGCAGAATGTACGCCGTGCGCTCGGTGACACCCACACCGCCGCTCGCATCGAGCACATTGAAGAGGTGAGAGCACTTGAGGCAGTGCTCGAGCGCGGGCAAGACGAGATTCGCCTCCACGAGCGCACGCCCGAACTCGAAGTGGCGCTCGAAGAGCTCGCGGTGAAATGCGGCAAACCGATCGCGTGGCAGGCCTTCAACCTCTCCAAACGAGTATCGCGACTGCTCGACCTCGTCGCGGTGGCGCACGTCGCCGTACTTGACGCCCGGTGCCCACGCCAGGTCGTACACGTTGTCGACTCGCTGCAACACCATGGCGATGCGCTCGAGCCCATAGGTCAGCTCCGCCGCGATGGGCGCCAGCTCCAGGCCGCCCGCTTGCTGGAAGTAGGTGAATTGGGTGATCTCGAGCCCGTCGAAGAGCACCTCCCAGCCGATACCCCACGCGCCGAGCGTCGGCGATTCCCAGTTGTCCTCCTCGAATCGAATGTCGTGCACACGCGGATCGATGCCGACCGCCTCGAGACTCTGCAAGTACAGCTGCTGCACATCGTCGGGCGCGGGCTTGAGAACGACCTGGAACTGATGGTGCTTGTAGAGACGGTTTGGATTCTCACCATAGCGGCCGTCGGCTGGCCGGCGAGACGGTTGCACGTAAGCCACCTTCCAGTGCTGCGGACCCAGCACGCGGAGAAACGTCTCCGGATGCATCGTGCCGGCGCCCACCTCGATGTCGAGCGGCTGGTGGATCAAGCAGCCTTGCGCGGCCCAGTACTGTGAGAGCTTGAAGATGAGGTCCTGCAGTGTCATCGACGAAGGTTCTTGGTTCTTGGTGCTTCGTTCTTAGTTCCTCGTGCTTGGTTCTTGGTTCTCTTGCGGCGCCCCAGAGCCCGCGCGCCGCACCAAGCACCAAGGACCAAGAACTATCCTTGTATCTCCCTGAGCACCCGACCCGGTCTCGGATCCTTCTCGAGATGCCACGCGAGCAGGGCCCGGTGAGCCGCGTCCAGCTCTGCCAAGGCGCCCCGCCCCACTGGGCCCCCTCCGAGCGCCGATGGTGCCACGCGGGCAAACCGCCGCAGGAAGTCGAATGCCTCGGGCGAGAGTCTCACGCCGCCGTCCTCCGGCGTGCAAGCCAGGCAGACGAACAGATGGCCCCGAGCCGCGAGACGGGCGCCCTCCGTGAACGGACGCCCGCAGCGCGCGCACCCCTCGATCGAGGGGTACACACCCTGGAGTCGCAGCAACCAGTACTCGAAGTACCGCCCGAGCACGTCGAGCGGCGCCGTCGAGGTGAGCGCCTCGAGCGTCGCCACGCCCAGGCGATACACGCGCTCGTGCACGTCTCCTTCCGGGAGCCACTCATCGAGAAGTGCCGCAAAGTACCCAGCATAACCAAAGGCATCAGGTTGTTGCGCGACAAGCGGCGACCTGAGTGACTCCGCCTCACCGAGTCGCACCAGCTCGCGGTGCTCGCGCTCGTAATAGGCAATGCTGGCGCGCGTGAGCGGCTCGAGCGTGCCGAGAAACCGCGACCGGGCCCGTCGGGCTCCTTTCGCCACGCCCCGCTTCTTACCGCGGTCGCGCGTGAGGAAGACGACGATGCGGTCGGCCTCGCCCAGCTTATAGGTGCGCAGGATCAGCGCCTCGCCCGAGTAGAGCGGCATGGCGTCCCCACCGGCATTGGAAATGACACCCGCGCCTCGCCCGCGCTTCGTCTCCAGGGGGCCGGCTGTCGAACCACATCACTCCTTGGGAACGACCGGCGGCCGATTACGTCTCGCTATTCTAACAGCCAAACCCATGTACACTGCCGCCGTGTTCGGTCGCTCGGCTCCACCACGGCGCGTTTGGTCGGCGCCACGGCACCATGATGGCTTCTGGGAGGCGGTCCCCACACGTTCGCTGGTGACCTTCTCGACCGGCGTCTTCCTGACGTTCAGCGCCCTCGGCTTTGCCACGGACCAGCACACGGTCGCCAGCGGTACGTAGCGCGCGGCCTTCAGGCCGCGCGCCCCTCGCTACACCTCCTGGGTCCACGCGCGCTACTGGTTCAGCTGATACAGGCCACTCGGTAGGGCCGCCTCGCCCAGGCGGCCCTGACGGCCAGCGCGCCCTACCTCATGACGTAAAGTCGTGGTATCTTTACACGCATGAGCTCTCGCCTTGTCAACGTCCGGCTCGATGAGGACCGTCTGCGCAAAGTTCGAAAGCTGCGCGAGCGGGGAGTCGTGCTCGCAGATCTCGTGCGTGAAGCCATCGACGAGCAGTTCGAGGCAGTGACCGTCGCGGAAAGGCCCCGCGATGTCGAGGCGATCATGACGCGGATCTTCGAGCAGTACCCCGATCCTCCGGGCGTTCAACCGCGGACGTACGATGTGCATGACCGCAGAGAAGCTCGCCATGCAATCGTCGGCACGCTCCGGCGCAAGCGATGACTCTCATCGACACTGGACCCCTGGTGGCGCTCTGCGATCCACATGATTCGCGACACCGAACGGCGAGCAAGCACTTGAAAGCTCTCGCAAAGGCCGACTTTCGCCTGTGCGAGGCCGTGCTGGTGGAGACCTGTTTCCACCTACCTCGTCGAGCCCAGCGCCAAAGGCTTTGGGCAGTGATCGACGAGCTCGATATCGAACCGCTGCCCGACGGCGGCGATCTCGACTTCTGGATGGAAGTGCTCGGCTGGCTCGTGAAATATGCCGATCACGAGCCCGACTGGGCCGACGCGTCCATTGCGGTTCTGTCGGGACGCGACGCAAAGCTCAAGGTCTGGACCTACGACCGCGAGTTTCGCACAATCTGGCGCAGGCCGAACGGGACGCCAATCCCGATGGCCGTGCAGTAAGGGGCCAAGCTTCCTTGGTGGGGCGCGCTCGCCGACCGAGGGTCCTAAAAGGCCCCTCGCCACATCTAGAGCAACCGGTTCAGAAAGAACGTGCCCAGCCCGAGGAACGTCAGGAAGCCGAACACATCGGTGAACGTGGTGATGAAAATGCTCGACGCCAGGGCTGGATCGATCTTGAGCGCCTTGAGACCGAGCGGAATGAGCGTTCCCGCCGCACCTGCAACCAGCATGTTGACGACCATGGCCATCAGGAGGATGAGCCCGAGCCAAGGATTGCCGTACAACAGCCAGGCGCAGATGCCCGCCACTCCGCCTATCACGAGGCCATTGCCGGCCCCCATTACCACTTCCTTGACGAGCGTCTTCCAGGTGTTGGCCCAGGTGAGCTCGCCGAGGGCCAGGCCCCGCACGACGACCGCAAGCGTCTGCGTGCCGGCATTGCCGCCCATCCCGGCGACAATTGGCATGAGTGCTGCCAGCACAGCCACCTTGCTGATCTGGTCCCGGAAGAAGTACACCACCGTCGAGGCGATGAACGCCATCACGAGGTTCACCGCCAGCCAGAGCATGCGCTTTTGGAGCGCGCTACGGACCGGCGTTGACACGCGCTCGTCGCCCGATACACCCGCCAGCCGATAGATGTCTTCGGTCGCCTCGTCTTTGATGACGTCGATGACATCGTCAACCGTGATGACGCCGACGAGCTTGCTGTCGTGGTCGACAACGGGCATCGCCAGCAGGTTGTACGATGCGACCTGCTGCGCCACTTCTTCCTGATCCGTATCGACGCGAGCACTGATGACGTCGGCCGCCATGATGCGCTTGAGCGGGGTCTCCGGTGACACGAGCAACAAGCGGCGCAGCGACACGACACCCACGAGATGTCGCCGCCCGTCCACGACGTAGAGATAGAAGACCATCTCGACGTCACGGGCACGCTGCAGCTCACTGATAGCCTCCCCCACCGTGAGGTCCTCGGTCAGCGCGAACACGTGCGGGTTCATGATGCGGCCCGCCGTGTTCTCCTCGTACTCGAGCAAGCTCTCGACCTCGGCGCCCTCCTTCCGGCGCATCAGGTCGATCACCGTGTTCGCCAGCTCCTCGGGCAGGTAGTCCAGCAGCGCGGCGGCATCGTCCGAGGGAAGCTCCTGGATGAGCCGGGCGATCTCCTCGGCCGGTCGGTTCGCCAGCAGCGCCGCGCCCGATTCCGGTCCGAGCTCGCTCAACGCTTCCATCGCCAGGCGCGAGCTGCGCTCGACGAGCACGCTGAACGCCGCGAGCCGATCGCGTTCCGCCAGCTCGCCGAACACCTGAGCCAGATCGGCAGGATGCTGCTTCTGTAGCAGGTTGAGCAAGTTGGCCGTCGCGCCAATACGAAGGAGGCGCCGGACCGAGTCGATGACGACGTCCAGTCTCCGCGGCGGCATCAGGAATCTCCCGCGAAAGGGGGGTCACTAGGCGGTTTGCACGGGGATGCGGAGTGCGATGGGCGCGCCTGGGAAAACGACCCCAAACGCCTGAATGTAACACGGCTCGGTAACGTCGGTGAGGAGAAAGCGGCGGTAGGGCGCCCCTTTTGGGAGTGCGCCCTATCGCCCAGGCAGACCGGCGTCGTTGAGGATGCGCTCGTTGTCGCGCCAGTCTTCCCGCACTTTGACGTGTAGGTCGAGATAGACATGCCTGCCCAGTATGGCTTCGAGCTCATGGCGCGCGGCAGTCCCGATCTGCTTGATCATCTGCCCGGCGCGGCCAATCACGATCGCCTTTTGCGAGGGCCGCTCGACGACAATCGAGCAGTAGATGTGCAAGAGTGCGCGCTCCTCCTCTTCGCCCTCGAAGCGATCGACGAGCACCGTGGTCGTGAACGGTAACTCGCCGTGTGTGTGGCGCAGCACCTGCTCTCGGACGAGCTCGGCCGCCAGCAGACGTGAGGATTGATCGGTCAGGTAGTCTTCCGGATAGAGTGCCTCGCTCTCGGGGAGGAGGCGGAGCACCGCCTGCACGAGGATGTCGACACCGTCGCCCGTCAGCGCCGAGAGCGGCATGATCTCGGTGAACTCGTGCTGCTGACGGTACCACTCGATGAGTGGGAGCAAGCGCGGCTTGGCCACCCGATCGATCTTGTTCAGCGCCAGCACCACGGGCATGTTCACCTGGCGCAGCGTCTCGATCATGTAACGGTCACCCGAGCCAGTCCTCTCGCTCGCGTCGACGAGCATGACGACAACGTCCGCGTCGCGGGCCGATCCCAGCGCGGCGTCGACCATGCGCACGTTCATCCGGTGCAACGGGCGATGCACGCCCGGCGTGTCGACGAACACGATCTGCCCGTCCGGGTAGTTCTTCACGCCAAGGATTCGATGGCGGGTCGTCTGCGGCTTGTCGGAGACAATGGCGAGCTTCGTCCCGACGACGCGGTTCAGCAACGTCGACTTGCCCGCGTTGGGACGACCGAGAAGGGCGACAAAGCCGGATCTCATCAGGATTCACTACTGGGCACAAGCGCTCTTCTGACCCGTACCTTCAGGATGCGCCGGTGCTCCGCCTCGAGCACCTCGACGTGCAGGTCGTCGATGTCGAAGATCTCCCCGACCTGCGGGACGCGACCGAGGCGGCTGAGAAGATATCCCCCCACCGTCTCGAATCCTTCCCGTTCCACGTCGACTCCGAGTCGCTCGGCCAGTTTGTCGACGTCCACCTTCCCGCTGAAGACGAACGTGCCCTGCCGCTCCTCGACGATCGGCTCCGCCTCCACGTCGTACTCGTCGCGGATCTCCCCGACGAGCTCCTCGACGAGATCTTCCATGGTGACCAGGCCAGCGGTTCCGCCGTACTCGTCCACGACGAGCGCCGACTGCACGTGTGCCTGCTGCATTTCCTTGAGCAGCTCCGGCACACGCTTGGTTTCCGGCACGACATGTGCCGGGCGAATCAACGGTGTGATGGGATCTTCCGGCCGTCGCGGATCATCGAGCAGCAGATCTTTCACGTTGACGAACCCGAGGATAGTGTCGAGGCTCTCCTGATACACGGGAAGCCTCGAGTACTGCTGATCGCGAAACAGCGCGTCCAGCTCTCCGATGGTCGCATCCGCACGGACAGCCACGATGTCGGGACGAGGCGTCATGACCTCGCGTACCAGACGGTCCTGGAACTCGACCATGGAGATGAATAGCCGCCGTTCCTCTCGCGCCTCCTCGGCCACCTCTCGCTCTGCGCCCGCGTCGGCCGCGACCGCCGGCGAGGGCTCCGCCGTATCCTCCGTCTCGCCGCGAGCGGCCGGACGCTCGCGCCCGTTCAGTCCACTCCGCATGAGCACGACCAGTGGGCGCAAGGGCGCCGCAATGAAGTGAAACGACGGCAACAGCACCTCCAGCACCCTCGGCGGATCTCGGCGCACCACGAGCTGTGGCACGAGATGCTCCGTCACCAGGATGAAGGCGGTCATCGAGAGCAGCAGCCACAGCCAGCCGTGCGGCCGCTGCCCGACACCGATCAGGCTGACCAGCAGCACGGCCGCCAGGACGTCCACCAGCCCCAGCAGCAGGCGCGACGGAATGAAGAGACGGCTTGGATCTTCGAGGGAGCGCCGGACGCTCCGCTTCCCGCTGCCTTCGGCGACCATGCGGAGCGAAAATCGCATCACCGCCACGAACGCCGTCTGCACGATGCCGACGTAGATTCCGAAACACCCGAGCAAGAAGAGGAGGAGCGGGATCATGTGCTGCCGCCTCGCTCGATCAAGCCGAGCGGCAGACCGCCTCGGCGGCGCAACCGGCGCTCGAGGCGTGCCATCGCGCCGCTGTCTCGCTTGTGATCGTAGCCGAACACGTGCAAGAGGCCATGCAGCGCGAGAACACGGAGCTCCGTCGTCGTGCTGTGGCCTGCTTCGCGCGCCTGCCGCTCCGCCACGCCGGTGGCAATGACAATGTCTCCGACGTGCGCCAGTAGCGGCGTCCGCGGCGGGCGCTCGCGCGTCCGCTGCGACTTTGCCATGGGAAACGAGAGAACGTCCGTCGTCCGATCCACACCGCGCCACACGCGGTTGAGCGTACGCATCCGGCGGTCGCTCACCAGAACAACCGTCACGCTGCCTCGCCAGGCGCGCGGTGCCACAGACACCAGCCATCTCGCGAGTCCAGGCGCACGAGCAGGCCGGCCATCGGGCCCACACACGGTCACGGTTAACGGGGGTTCTGCGCTCACGGTCGAGAATGAGGTGAGAGACAACCCTTCATCGTCCCACCACTCATTGCGCGCCGTTCTGGTACGCGGCGTACGCCTGGACGATTTGTTGAACGAGCTGGTGCCGGACGACGTCTCGATCGGTGAAGTAGACGAAGGCAATGCCGTCGATGCGCCGGACGACCTCGAGCGCCTCGACCATACCCGAGCGCCGCCCTGGAGGAAGATCGATTTGCGTGATGTCGCCCGTAATGACCGCCTTGGAGCCGAAGCCGAGCCGCGTGAGGAACATCTTCATCTGCTCGGACGTGGTGTTCTGCGCCTCGTCGAGAATGACGAATGCATCATTCAGCGTCCGGCCGCGCATGAAGGCAATCGGCGCAATCTCGATGGTCCCGCGCTCGAGAAGCCGGTCCACCTTCTCGCCGTCCAGCATGTCGTACAGCGCGTCGTAGAGGGGACGCAAATACGGATTCACCTTTTCTTGCAGGTCGCCAGGGAGGAAGCCGAGCTTCTCGCCAGCTTCAACCGCGGGCCGCGCGAGAATGATCCGCGTCACACGCTTGGCCAGGAGAAATGCCACCGCCTGCGCCATGGCCAGGTAGGTCTTGCCGGTGCCCGCGGGACCGACGCCAAAGACGATGTCGTGCCGATCGATCGCCTCGAGATAGGTCCGTTGGTTCTTGCTCTTGGGAACCACGGAGCGTTTGCTGGACGCACGCAGTGTCCCCTTCAGAAAGTGATCACGAAGATCGATCTGGGGATCGTGCGCCACCAGGTCGGCGGCTGTTCTCACCTCGCCCGTCGCAAACCGATATCCTTCGCGGACCAGAGCCCCGAACTGATCGACGAACCGCTCAACGCGATCGAGGGCGCCGGGCACCCCGTCGACGAGCAGCTCGTGACCATCCGTGCGGATTTGCACGTCGAAGAGCCGCTCGAGCGCCCGGAGATTTTCGTCGTAGGCCCCGAAGAGCGTCTCGATGCCCTCATCCGGGACTGTCAGCTTACGAACAGAAGAAGCTTCGATCTGATTATCTCCTTTATTTACAGTATATTAAGACTTCGTTACTCTACCATGGGGACCCGAGAGCGTCAAGGCAGAGCCGTCCTACTCGCTCTTCAAGTGTAACTCTCGCAATTGGCGGTGGCCGACCATTGATGGCGCCCCAGCCATGAGGTCGACCGCGGCGGCGGTCTTCGGAAAGGCAATCACCTCCCGGATCGACGACTCGCCACACAAGATCGCGAGGATGCGATCCAAGCCGAGCGCGATGCCGCCGTGCGGCGGCGTGCCGTACTCGAGCGCATCCAGGAAAAAGCCGAATCGGAGCCGCGCCTCCTCGTCGGTCATGTTCAAGAGCCGGAAGATCTCGCGCTGCACCGCCGGATCGTGAATACGAATGCTCCCGCCGCCAATCTCGCTGCCGTTCAAGACGAGGTCGTAGGCTCGGGCCCGCGCCGCGGCGGGCGCCTCGGTCAAACGCGGCAGGTCCGCTTCGGCCGGCGACGTGAAAGGGTGATGCATCGAGACGTATCGCTCCGCTGAGCCGTCCCACTCGAACAAGGGAAAGCCGACCACCCAGAGAAACTCATACCCCCCTGGCGCGAGCAGGTCCAATCGACGCGCGAGCGAAAGCCGGAGCTGCCCCAGGAGCGCGGAGGTGGCGGCCGGCTGGCCTGCCGCGAGCACGAGCACGCCGTCGTCGGCCGCGCCGGCGGCCGTCAGTGCGGCACGCAGCATGGGCTCGCCCACGGCGCGTGCGTTGCTCTTGATCTCGCCTTCGCCGAGGCGCGCCCAAACGAGGCCCTGTGCCCCGAGCGCCTGCCCCTCGGCCACCAGGTCATCGAGCTGCTTCCGTGACCAGGACGCGGCACGCGGGACGACGAAGCCGCGGACAACACCCCCGTCGGCCAGCGCCTCTCGAAACGGACCAAATGCAGTATCCGCAAAGAGCTGCGAGAGATCCTCGATGGGCATGCCGCATCGCAAGTCCGGCTTGTCGGTGCCGTAGCGCGCGACCGCTTCGTCGTAGGTCATGCGCCGGAAAGGCGCCGTCACCTCGTGTCCGATCTCGCGGCACATCACGTCCATGAGCCCTTCGATGAGCGTGAAGACGAGATCCTCGGAGGCAAACGAGATCTCCACGTCCACCTGCGTGAACTCCGGCTGGCGATCGGCGCGCAGATCCTCGTCTCGGAAACACTTGACGATCTGAAAGTAGCGGTCGAAGCCCGCGATCATGAGGATCTGTTTGAACAGTTGTGGCGATTGCGGTAACGCGAAGAACTCGCCCGGGCGCACCCGGCTCGGCACCAAGTAGTCGCGCGCGCCCTCCGGCGTCGACTTGGTGAGAATGGGCGTCTCGATCTCGAGGAAGCCGTGCTCGTCGAGATAGCGACGCGTCACCATACTGACCCGATGTCGCAGTGCGAGATTGCGTTGCATGCGTGATCGGCGCAAGTCGAGATAGCGATAGCGCAGCCGCGTCTCCTCAGCAACCGGGGTCTCGTCCGCGATCTGAAAGGGCGGGCGCTTCGCGTCGCTCAGCAAGCGCAGCTCGCGAAGCAATACCTCCACGTCGCCCGTCTCGATCTTGGGGTTGAGCGTGTCGGCAGCGCGCGGTGCGACGCTGCCAGATACGGCCACGACCATCTCGGGCCGCAACCGCCGCACGCGCGCCACGAGCTCTTCGTCGTCTCGCGCCACCACCTGTGTGACACCGTAGCGGTCGCGGACATCGATGAAGATGAGTGAGCCGAGGTCGCGGACGCGATGCACCCAGCCCAGCAAGACGGCATCGCGCCCGGTGTCGGACGAGCGTAAGGCGCCACAGGTGTGCGTGCGATTGAGGTGTCCTAGGGGTTCCATGTAGTCTCGTTGAAAGTTCTAGCGGACCGCGGCCTCGGGCCGCGCTCCCCGACGCTCACTTGCGAGCCCCGAAACTTGACTCAACGAGTCAAGTTTTCGGCGCCTCAAGGGTTCTCGCGCCCAATCGTCAGCGTCCAGGACCGAGCGGCGGCATCGAGTGTCTCATTCTGCATCGGGCATCGACAGGAGTCTTCGAATCTGACCGGCCGCCTCGGATCTTCTCACGCCGAGCTGCCCGCCGCTGCGCATGTCCTTGATCGACACCTCGCCGCGTGCGCGCTCTTCGTCACCCAGGATGGCGACGCACGGCACGCCGCGCGACGAGGCGTACCGCATTTGCTTCCCAAGCTTCTGCGCCTCCGGGTACACGTCCACACGAAGGCCCGCGCGACGGAGGTCGTGGGCGAGCGCGAGCGTCTCGGCCATGGCCTCGTCGCTCCAGATCGTGACCATGACGTCCGCGGGGGCCGACGTCAGCCGCTCTGGAAACATCCCGCGCTCGGTCATGACCACGATGATGCGCTCGAGCCCGAGCGAGAAACCGCAGGCGGGGACCTCCTGGCCGAGGAACATGCCAACCAGGTTGTCATAACGGCCGCCGCCGCCGAGGCTGCCCGCCAGGTCAGGGACATTGATCTCCATGATCGCGCCCGTATAGTAGGAGAGCCCGCGGGCAAGGCTGGCATCGATGTGCACGCGGCCCGCCGCCGCCGTCGACTCGACGAGCCGCACGATCGCCTCGAGGTCCGCGATGGCGCGGGCGCCGTCTGCGTGCGCGCCGACGAAGGCTCGCATGCGCGCCACGGTCGCCGCGTTCTGCACTGCCGCGGGCTGCGCTGCCTTGGTCGACAGCTCCGCAAACAGCTCCAATAGGCGCTCTCCCGCGGACGCATCGATGCCACGTGACGCCAGCTCGCCGGCCACACCCGTGCGCCCAATCTTGTCCAGCTTGTCCAGCGCGACCAGCGCTGCGTCATGCGCGCCGCTCTCTACGCCGGCCGCGTCGAGAATGCCTGCGAGCACCTGCCGATGGTTCAAGCGCACGACGAAATCGCGAAAGCCCAGCGTCGCCAGCGCGTCGCTCGCCGCGGCGCACAGTTCTGCTTCAACGACCATGGAGCGCGAGCCGAGCACGTCGACGTCGCACTGGTAGAACTCGCGAAACCTGCCGCGCGCGGGGCGGTCCGCGCGCCACACTGGCTGGATCTGATACCGCTTGAAGAAGGTCGGCAGCTTGCCGCGATATTCGGCCACCACCCGCGCGAGCGGTACGGTGAGGTCGTAGCGCAGGGCCAAGTCGGGAAGCGCGCGCGCGGCAGTGCGTCGCATCTCCGCGAGCTTCGCCTCCCCCTCTTCGCCAAACGGCCCCCCCCTGAGCGGCTCGATGACTGCTTTGAGCAATACGTCGTTCAAGTCGCTCCCACGCCGCAATACCCTGAAGATGAGCTGGTTCCCCTCCTCTCCATATTTCCCCAGCAGCGTCTCGAGGTTCTCCACCGCGGGCGTCTCGAGCGGCTCGAAGCCGTATCGCTCATAGACTTCGCGTACGACGCCAATGACGTGCGTGCGCCGGCGTACCTCGTCTGGCAAGAAGTCGCGCGTTCCGCGCGCGGGCTGCGTGGCAGGCATAAAGAGCAGTGGCCAGTCGGTTGGATTATAACGGGATACGCGGCGTCACATATAACCAGTGATTATTGTTCGCTAAGAACTATAAATTTGACGACTACCGAGCGGTCTGAGAAGATTGTTCGGTAAGGGAAGCGCGAAAACGAGACTGTCCTCGTCTTCGCCAGCGTCAGATCCCGAAAAACGAGGGTTGTCCCCGTTTCTTACGGACGAGGCTCCATTGATCATCGCGTTCCAGGGCGAAGCCGGCGCATTCAGTGAAGCGGCGGCGCTGCAATTCCAGCCAGGCTGCGCGCTCATGCCCTGTCCTGGCTTCGATGACGTGTTTCGCGCGGTCGAGGCCGGTCGAGCGACCTTTGGCGTCCTGCCGATCGAGAACTCGATTGGCGGGACGATCCACCGCAACTATGACCTGTTGCTCGAGCACGAGCTCAAGATCATCGGTGATCTCGAGCTGAAGGTCGTCCACAGCTTGCTGGCACTCCCGGGGGCGTCGCTCTCCGACGTGAAGCAGATCTACTCGCACCCTCAGGCGCTCGCCCAGTGCGATCGCTTCCTGCGTCGGTTGCCCGGCATCGAGGTGGTGGCCACCTACGATACCGCCGGCAGCGCGAAGTTGATCAAGGACAGCGGCAACCGCAGCGCCGCGGCGATCGCCTCGGAACGAGCCGCGGAGGTCTTCGGTCTCGAGGTCGTCGAGACCGCGATTCAGGACTTCCAAGACAACGTCACGCGCTTTCTCGTGGTGGGCCGCGCTGGCGCCGAGCCGCCGGACGGCGCGCCGGCCAACAAGACGACCATCGTGTTCACGGTCCCGAACGAGCCGGGTGCGCTCTTCAAGGCGCTGAGCGTCTTCGCGCTGCGTAGCATCGACCTGACGAAGCTCGAGTCACGGCCGATTCCGGGCCGTCCGTGGGAATACTTGTTCTACGCCGAAATTGCGGTAGGCACGCACGAGCTCCGGTGTGGTCGCGCCGTGACCCACCTCGCCGAGTTTGCCCCTTCTTTGCGCGTGCTCGGCTCCTACCCATCGAAGTTGGTGCGCGTGGCCAGTTCCATCGCAATGGCCGAGTCAGCGTCAACGGCCGCCACCTCCGCACCAACACCAACTTCGTCTGCGAGCCGCTGATGACAACGATCGATCCTCGACATCGTAGCGCGATCATGCTCGATGGTCCGACGCGGGCCGGTGCGCGTGCGATGTTCAAGGCGTGCGGTCTCACCAACGCCGACCTGCAGCGTCCGCTCGTCGGCATTGCCAACACGTGGACCGAGATCGGCCCGTGCAACTTCCATCTCCGCCGCTTGTCGGCCGCCGTGAAAGAGGGCATCCGCGAGGCGGGCGGCACACCGCTCGAGTTCAACACGGTGGTGGTCTCGGACGGCATCTCGATGGGCGTCGAAGGCATGCGCGCCTCGCTCGTGAGTCGCGAAGTCGTAGCGGACTCAATCGAGCTCGTCGCCCGCGGCCACCATCTCGACGCGCTGGTGCTCTTGTGCGGCTGTGACAAGACCATTCCTGGCACGGTCATGGCGCTGGCGCGCCTCAACCTGCCGGGCGTCGTGTTCTACGGCGGCTCGATCGCCCCGGGAAGCTTTCACGGGCACGACGTGACGATCCAGGACGTGTACGAGGCCATCGGTGCCTTCGGTGCGGGGCAGCTGAGCGAGCGCGACCTGACAGATCTCGAGGACCACGCCTGCCCGGGCGCCGGGGCCTGCGGCGGACAGTTCACCGCCAACACGATGGCGACGGCCTGTGAGTTCCTCGGCGTGACCCCCATGGGCAGCGCCGGGATTCCGGCCACGTCCACGGAGAAGGATGTCGCCGCGCGCGAAGTGGGCCGGCTCGTCATGGCGCGGCTCGGCGACGGCGCGCGTCCAAGCGACATCCTGACGCGCCAATCGCTCGAGAACGCCATTGCCGGCGTGCTCGCGAGCGGCGGATCGACCAACGCCGTGCTGCATCTGCTCGCCATTGCACGCGAGGCCGATGTGACGCTCGACATCGAGGATTTCAACACCATCGGCACACGCACGCCGCTGCTCTGTGATCTCAAGCCAGGCGGCCGCTTCGTGGCACACGACCTCTACCGCGCGGGTGGACAGCGTCTCGTGGCCAAGCGCTTGGCCGAGGCGGGCCTGCTCCACGGCGATGCCGTGACGGTGACCGGCAAGACGATTGCCGAGGAGGCGACGCTCGCCACCGAGAGCCCAGGCCAGGAGGTCGTGCGCGCGGTGCAGAATCCACTCAAGCCGCGGGGCGGGCTCGTGATTCTCAAGGGCAACCTGGCGCCGGACGGCTGCGTGGTGAAGATCGCTGGTCACAACCGGTTGCAGCACCGAGGCCCGGCTCGCGTGTTCGAGAGCGAAGAGAGCGCCTTTCAGGCGATTCAACAGGGAGCCGTCCACGCGGGCGACGTCGTCGTCGTCCGGAACGAAGGACCACGGGGTGGACCAGGGATGCGAGAGATGTTGGCCGTGACCGGTGCGCTGATGGGCGCCGGGTTGGGCGACGCCGTCGCGCTCGTCACCGATGGCCGATTCTCTGGCGCGACGCGCGGCCTGATGGTTGGACACGTGGCACCCGAAGCCGCGGTCGGCGGCCCCATCGCCGCGCTCCGAGACGGCGATGTCGTCAGCCTCGATGCCGACCAGCGAACGATTGGCGTCGAGTTGAGCGACCAGGAGATCAAGGCGCGGCTGGCCCAGTGGACGCCGCCACCGCCACGCTATACGTCCGGCGTGCTCGCGAAGTACGCGCGACTCGTGTCGTCGGCGTCCCACGGCGCGGTGACGTCGGCAAATGGCACGTGAGATACCGGAGACGGCATTGCGCGCCCGACCTTCAGGTCGGGCGATGCGAGGAGACGATAAGTTCCTCGCGGAGACGAGAACCATGAAGAAAACCGGAGCCCAGATCCTGTGGGAATCGCTGGTGCGTGAGGGCGTGACCTGCGTCTTCGGCTACCCCGGTGGCGCGATCCTGCCCGCGTACGACGCCATGCTCGATTACCCCATCCGGCACATCCTGGTCCGGCACGAGCAGGGTGCAACGCACATGGCAGACGGCTTTGCTCGCGCGACGGGCAGCGTCGGCGTCGCCGTCGCCACGTCCGGTCCGGGTGCCACCAACATGGTGACGGGCATCGCCACCGCCATGATGGACTCCTCTCCCATTGTCTGCATCACCGGCCAGGTGGGCAGCAAGTTGATTGGCTCGGACGCATTCCAGGAGACCGACATCACTGGGATTACGCTGCCGATCACCAAGCACAACTACCTCGTCTCGCGGCCCGACGAGGTCGCACGCATGGTTCGCGAGGCATTTTACGTGGCGCGCTCCGGCCGGCCCGGCCCGGTCCTCCTCGACATCACGAAGGACGCGCAGCAGAGCTCGTGCGAGTTCGAGTGGCCCCCGGAGCCGAAGCTCACCGGCTACCGGCCCAACCACTGGCCGTCCACGTCGGATCTCGAGCGAGCCGCGGAGCTGGTCCGCGCGGCAAAGCGCCCGGTGATTCTGGCGGGCCACGGCATCCTGCTGTCCGGCGCGATGGATGTGGTGCATCGCTTCGCCGAGCATGCGCACATCCCCGTCGCCATGACGCTGCTCGGTCTTGGCGGCTTCCCGGCGAGCCACCCGCTGAACCTGGGCATGATGGGCATGCACGGCGAGGCCTGGGTGAACACGGCGATCCAGGAAGCGGACCTGCTGCTCGCCTTCGGCATGCGTTTCGACGACCGCGTGACCGGGAACTTGAAGACGTATGCGCCGCATGCCCGCAAGGTCCACATCGAGATCGATCCGGCCGAGATCAACAAGAACGTCAAGGTGGACGTCGGCCTGGTCGGGGATCTCAGGGATGTCCTGGAGGAGCTGCTCCCCTACATCGACGCCTGCGATCGCACCGAGTGGACCGAGCACATCTCGCACCTCAAAGGCGACAGCGCGGTACGCGACATCCAGAACCTTCCCGACAACGGACATCTCTACGCCGCGCACGTCATCCATGACATTTGGAAGACGACCAACGGCGAGGCGATCGTCGTGACCGACGTGGGACAGCACCAGATGTGGGAGGCCCAGTACTATCATCACGAGCGACCGCGCACCCTCATCACGTCCGGCGGCCTCGGCACCATGGGCTTCGCGCTCCCGGCGGCCATTGGCGCGAAGGTCGGCCGGCCGGACGCAGAGGTCTGGGTGGTCGTGGGCGACGGGGGCTTCCAGATGACGATGGCCGAGCTGGCAACCATTGCCCAGGAGAACATCGACATCAACGTCGCGATCATCAACAACGGCTATCTCGGCATGGTGCGCCAGTGGCAGGAGTTCTTCTACGAGCGCCGCTACGCCGCCACGCCGCTGGTCAATCCCGACTTCGCGAAGCTGGCCGAAGCGTTTGGGCTGAAGGGCGCGCGCGTGCGGTCGCGCGCCGAGGTCGTGCCGGCGGTGCAGGCGGCGCGTGAGTCGGAGGGCACGTCGGTCATCGACTTCCAGGTCGAGCAGGAGGATTCGGTGTTTCCGATGGTGCCTGCCGGTGCGGACCTGGACGCGATGATTCGGCGGCCCAGCGCGATTGTCGAAACGGGAGCGGACGTATGAATACCTTCGTCGTCCTCGTCGAAAACGTGCCGGGTGTGCTGACCAGAGTGGCGTCGTTGTTTCGTCGCCGTGGCTTCAACATCGAATCGCTGACGGTCGGCCACACCGCGGTGCCTGGCGTGTCCCGAATGACGATTGTCGTCGACACCGACGAGCTCGGCGCTCGCCGTGTCGAGGCCAATCTTTACAAGCTGATCAACGTGCTGCGGGTGGACAACGTCACGAGCACCCCGACCGTGCTGCGCGATCTGGCGCTCATCAAGGTCAGCGCCACACCGGAGACACGGGCGCACCTCATGCAGCTGGTGGAGGTGTATCGCGCGCGTGTGGTGGATGTATCTCCCAGCTCGCTGGTCGTCGAGAGCACCGGCACCGAGGAGAAGATCGACAGCTTCGTCGAGGTGCTGCGGCCATATGGCGTCCTCGAGATGGCGCGGACCGGGACCATTGCGATGGTGCGAGGCGGCGCCACATCCACCGAAGGCGTCTCGGTCAGCAACGGCGCGAGCCACACCGAGCACCCGACCGACGATGTGTCGGTTTCATATTCCGTGTAGCGGCCGTCGCGGACGCCCGTCGCCAGGCCTTTAGGCCTGCCAACTGCAGGCCAGGCAGGCCTAAAGGCCTGCGCTACGACTGTCCATTCAAAAGAGTTTAGGTCCGAATTGGAGACTGTAACGTGGCCAATATCTACTACGACAAAGACGCTGACCTCTCACTCATCCAGGGCAAGAACGTCGCCATCATCGGCTACGGGTCCCAGGGACACGCCCATGCGCTCAATCTCAAGGACAGCGGGGTTGCGGTGCGCGTCGGCCTGCGGCCCGGCAGCCGGTCGGCCGCCGTGGCGCAGAGCGCGGGACTCGAGGTCGCCAGCATCTCGGATGCGGTGTCGTGGGCGGATGTGGTGATGATTCTTGCGCCAGACACGGCGCAGTCCAAGCTCTACACGCGTGACGTCGCGCCCCATCTCACGGCGGGCAAGATGTTGATGTTCGCGCATGGCTTCAACATTCGCTTCGGCACCATCGTGCCGCCTGGCGATGTCGACGTCACGATGATCGCGCCCAAGTCGCCGGGCCATCGTGTTCGCGAAGTCTTTATCGAAGGCGGCGGCGTGCCGGCAATTCTCGCCGTGCATCAGGACGCGACCGGACGAGCCAAGGCGCTTGCGCTCTCGTATGCGGCGGCGCTCGGCGTGGCGCGCGCGGGCGTCATCGAGACCACGTTTGCCGAAGAGACCGAGACCGACCTGTTCGGCGAGCAAGCCGTGCTCTGCGGCGGTGTGAGCGCCCTGGTCAAGGCAAGCTTCGAAACGCTGGTCCAGGCCGGCTATCAGCCGGAGATCGCGTACTTCGAATGCCTGCACGAGCTGAAGCTCATCGTCGATCTGATGTACCGCGGCGGTCTCAACTACATGCGCTACTCGGTGAGCGACACCGCCGAGCACGGCGACTACACGGCCGGGCCGCGGATCATCACCGATGAGACACGCCGCGCCATGCAGCAGCTGCTCAAAGAGGTGCAGGACGGCACGTACGCGCGCAAGTGGATCGAGGAGAACGAAAAGGGTCGCCCGTGGTTCAACGAGGTTCGCCGAACCGAGCAGCAACAAACGCTCGAGCAGGTCGGCGCACGTCTCCGCGACATGATGCCGTTCCTCGACCCGGTCAAACACACGCCAGACGAGATGAACCAGCCGACGTCGGTTGCGTAGTCCTCGCGGCGGTTCGTTCCGCCGTGCTACCGCTCACCCTCTGCAGGTCGTTCCCGCGCCAGGGCAGCGAGCGGATACTGCCGGCGCTTCTCGGCGTTCGGGGCCTGCTCCAACACTCCGGGACGAAGAAGTGATGGTAGAGGGATGTTCACGCCGTCCGTGGATGGTGACGAGGTCCGCGAAGGCGCTTCTGGACCTTTCCCCACAACTCTGCCCAGTTGCCAGACCGGACCAACCGCAGGGCGGTTTGGGCCGGGCTCATCTCAGTGCTTCGAGCCAGCACGTACGGTTGCTGCCGCCATTCCCGCGTGGTCGATCCTTCCGCCAGCTTCCGAAAGAGCGCGGTCCGTCCATCGAGCTCGCGCAGAAATTCCCACGCTGCATCTTGTTTCAGAAAGTCCCGGAGCACGCCTCCCGTCCAGACATGCGTGTCGTCCACCACGAGCAAGCCGCCCATCTTGAGCAACGGCTCGGTATAGTGCCAATCGATGAATGGCGCGGCGAAGCCGTGTCGCCCATCGATGAGGGCGGCATCCAGCTTCTCGCACTGCAAGCTCGGTAAGCAGCGCTCGCTCGGCTCGGCGATCAGCCGCAGGTGGTCGACGCTCGTCGCGTGGGCCGCGCACCAGGCCCGGATGCGCTCGAACAGCCCCTCGTCTGGCGCGATCGCAATATGCCGCCATCCCTTCACCGCGAAAAAGAGCGTGCTCACCCCAGCCCCGGTCTCGAGCGTGCGAGCCTCGGCCGGCAGTCTTCGATCCAACTCCCGCAAGACAGCCTGGCTGATGCTGTAGGAGAATGGTTGCCCTGCTCTGACGTGCAGGGAAGGCGGATTCGCGAGTAGTTCGTCCACATTCATCGGGCCGATTCCTTCGTGCCGTGCGGCTGCCCCAGCTCGCCACCAGAAACGACGCGTGGCCAACGCGTAGTCATTATCGTCGAATCGGACCTGCCAGCGGAGCCCTGTCCGTGCTGAGCACCCAGAGCGCCTCCCACAACGTGAGTCCCCGGCCCGTGTCATGGCTGTCGAGCACGGTTCCTCGGCGCCCCATATCACCCGCGCCCAACTTCGAGCGCAACGTCGTCCCAATATACGAACTGTGACCCCGCACCACCGGTGCTCTCGAGGCTGATTACAACCCAGCTTCGCCTTGGCGTGAACGTGACGTTCAGGTGTTGATACGCTCCGCTCACGGTTGTGATCTCTGCCGCTTCCCGCTCACCATCCAGGTGATCGAAGCCGAGCGCCCGCAGCGTCGCCGTCGCGCCAGGCGCGGAGATCTTGGCCCAGGCGCTCAGCGTGTAGCGTTGCCCCGGCTTCAGCAGGTCGACTACCTGCCGAACTCGATTCGTCGCACCAGCCGTGAGTCGCAGGTACCCGGGTCCGGTCCGCGCATCCGCGCCGTCGGTCAGAAAGTCGACACGCGCATATTCTGCGGGAAGCGGGGTTGTCTGTGGCATCCGCCAGTACACGATCCAATCGCTGTCCGGATCATTCCGGCTCTCGAAGCCGGCGTTCCGGAGGCCGCGCTCGATTTCGACCTTGCTGACGGTCGCAAAGTACGGCTGCCATCGCGTAATCGCATACGGAGGGGACCGCTTGACGTGCGCGACATCCCATTTGCTTCCGCCCGTACTGCCGATGCTGTAGTACTTGGTCGTCGCGAGGCCGTACCGTTTCTGTTGAATGCGGTTGAGGGCCACCCATTTGGCCTGATATTCACGATCACTCCAGCGAGTCGGGTGCGGCGCCGTCATGTCCACCCCGGTCTCGCTCGACGAGATCGGGAGGATAGGGTATCCGAACCGCGCATGCGCCTGTTTCATCCATCGCCACGGTGTGCTCAAGACGTCTTCATCGGTCTGGCCTGCGCCATAGTGGTGGATCCCGAGTAAGTCGACGTTCCGCGTGATCCCCGCGTTGATCATGTTTCGCAGGTAGCGCACGTTCGGGGCACTCACCGGCGCGCTCTCGAGGATGGCCTTCGGATGCCATTCATCGCGTTCCTCGCGCCAAATCCGTTCCATGTCGATCAAGTCGCCAATCGAGATTCTTGGCCCGCCACGATCCGGCTCATTGGTTCCCGAGAAGTAGAAGATGCGGGCTCGATAGTGCCGGAACACGCCACGGCAGAACCAACGCCAATTGGCGCGCCATGCAGCTCCTGAGTTGCCCTTCTCGACATGCTGTGTCGGGTTCATCGGGCAATGAATGACGAGACCAGCGTCCAGATGAGCATCGACGACACGCTCCCGGCGGCTCCAGCGAAAGGAGGCACTCTGGGCTCGGCCGCCGACGTTGTTCATCGCCATACGAACGGTGCCGAGATTGAGCTCGCGGATCAGTCGATTCGCCGCGTCGACGTACTCGTCATCGGTGAAGAAGTGCGTGTTGGCGTTGATGCCGGCCCACGGACCGATATCGAGCATATCCGAGGCGGGTCCGGTGTCGGCGAGCGATGTGGTGCTTCGGGTGCTGTTGGACTGCTGGCGACTATTGCCGAGCGCCGCACGCGCAGCCGTCATGAGGAGCAGCGCGCCACCAGTGCGCAGCAGCTCCCGTCGGCTGGGGACGAGCCTAGATGGCATCCGTACTCTCACTCTTCTCCCAGGCTATAGCGCGGACACCCTCCGCCGGAGGCGTCGCACGGCGCGGGAGGCCAGCCTTAGGACCCGTGCAGAATCAAGTTGTTCGAACGTTCATGGTCGCGTTCTGTGGGTTGTGCGAAGACAAAGGAATCGACATGACGATCAACCTGTGATCTGCTATCGGGTGCATGGTTGATGAAGAAGCGATTATTCGCACCAAGTTCGTCGCCCTGAGCCCGGTTATGGATGAGCGGCTGACGCGATTGTGGGCGGGGGCAGAGGCCGACGCGTTGGGC
>WHTT01000051.1:8547-49880 GCA_009377605.1 Luteitalea sp. | reverse complement strand
CCTTATAGGGGAGCGCCCGTAGCAACGCCGCGTCGACGAGGCTGAAGAGCGCTGTCGTCGCTCCGATCCCTAGCGACAAGGTCAGGACGGCAAGCAGCGCAAACCACGGCGACCGCGAGAGCGTCCGACAGGCGAACCGGACGTCCCGAAACAGATCGCTCATGGGAGACCTCTCCTGTGAGTGGACACTTTTCCCAATAGCCCTGCCCCGCTTGAACGCCACGAGCGAGGCAATACCTGCCACCCGCCAGTCGGCCAGCACGCGACTGACGTCGTCAGCGGCCCGGGCATCCTTATTGACGCAGACGTGTGCGTTTCGGCCGTCCTGGGGCGGGGGCCAAAGAGAAGGTCGGGCCTAGATTTCCGACCGTAAGGCGATGATGGGGTCGATGCGCGACGCGCGGCGGGCGGGAAGATACGTCGCCAACAGGGCAACGCTCGTGAGACTCACCGTGACCACGACGTAGGTCAAGGGATCCGTCGGGCCAACGCCAAACAACAACGACGACATGACACGCGTGAGCAGCATAGCGGCGCCGATGCCGAGTACGATGCCGGCCAGTGTTAACACGAAGCCGTGTCGAAGAAACAGCCGGCGCACATCACCCGTCTGCGCGCCGAGCGCCATGCGGATGCCAATCTCGCGGGTCCGCTGCGCCGCAATGTACGCAACCACGCCATAGATCCCCACGATGCCGAGCAGTAGCGCAACCCCCGCAGCGATCGCCAGCATGACCAGCGTGAACGAGGTCTGGGCCATCGAGTTCGCGCGAATCTCCTCAAGGGTCCGCACATTGGCGAGCGGCAGGTTTGGATTGACTGACCAGACTGCTTGCTGGAGCTCGCGCAGAAAGCTCGGGGAGCCCATGCGGTCCGACCGAACCACATACGCCACGTTGCGCGCCATGGAAATCGGGCTGTTCTCAAACTCCCTCATCAGCATCGGCCAATACACGATGGCCGGCGCTGGCTGGTTGAGGCCATCGTCGCGTTCGTTTCCGACCACGCCGATGATTTCCCGCCACGGGCCCTCGAGGCCCTCCCTGATCCGCTTGCCGATGGCTTCGGCAGGGTCGTGCCAATACTCGCGCGCCAGACTCTCGGAGACGATCGCGACGGGTCTGGCCTGGTCGCTATCAGCCCACGTGATCGCCCGGCCGACGAGCACCGGGTTGCCCATCGTCTCGAAGTAGCCAGGCGCGATCCGCTTGTCGCGGCGAAGCGGAGTCGGCCCTCTGCTTGCTTCGGAGAAGTCCTCGACGAAAAGCGAACCGTTACGCCTGATGCCGTCCATCGTCACGGAGGACGAGAGGCCGACCGAGATGACACCAGGCACTTGCTCGAGGCGCTGGGCGATCTGCTCGTATGTGCGGACGGCTTGTTGCGGATCCTCGACAAGCGCCTCGGGAATCGAGACGCGGAACGTCTGCACCTCCTCGGGCCGCACGAAACCCGGATCGACCTGTCGCAAGGCCACGAACGTCCGAATCATCAACCCGGACACAACCAGCAGCACGACGGCCAGCGCGACCTCTGACACCACGAGCACGTTGCGCGCCCGATGCCGCCAGGGTGCGTCGCTCGCCGACCGGCCACCTTCCTTGAGCGCCGCGACGTTCGGCGTCCAGAATCTCATGACCGGAATGAGGCCGAACACGAGGCCCGTCAGCACCGAGAGGGCCAGCGTGAACAGCAATACCACCGGATCGATGGCGATCTCGTCGATCCGCCGCAAGGTTGGTGGTGCCATCCACGCGAGAAGGCCGGTGCCGGCGAAGGCGAGCGCCACGCCGACTGCTCCGCCCGCGAGCGCCAATCCCACACTCTCCGACAGCAGCTCTCGGGCCATGCGGCCGCGACTGGCTCCGAGCGCGGCACGGATTGCGAGCTCCTGCTGGCGTCCCTCTGTTCGCACGAGGAAGAGATTGGCCACGTTCGCACACGCAATGAGGAGCACCAGGCCCACCGTACCAAAGAGAATCCACAGCACGCGGTCGGCGTCGCCGATCACGTCCGCGGAAAGTGGGTGCACATTCGGACCCAGCCGCACCTCGTCGAACATCTTGCGCGTGGCTCCGGGCGGCAACGGAAACCGATCGAACATCAGCGGGATCATGCGCGCCACGTCCGCGTTGGCCTGTTCGAGGGTGACGCGAGGCTTCAGCCGTGCGATCGCCTGATAGCTGAAGTCCGTTCCCACGACCACCTCGGCTCGATTGAGTTGGAATGGCAACAACACGGCAGCAGCCGTGCGCGGGAACGTAAACGATCGTGGCAGGACACCGATCACCTCATGAGGCTGACCATCAACGTTCAGTGACTGCCCGACCGCGTCTGGGGCGCCGCCGAACCTGCGCTGCCAATACCCGTGCATCAAGATCACCCGCAGTGGGCTGCCAGGGGCATCATCCTCCTTCGTGAAAGTCCGGCCGAGCAGCGGCTGCACGCGCAGCAGCGGCAGCAGGCCGTCCGTGACTCGTAAGGCCTGTGCGCGCTCCGGCTCGCCGCGTTCGGTAACCGAGACCTGTGTGGCGTCCCATAACGCGATATCCTCGAAGACCCGACCGGTCTCACGATAGGTAAAGTACGTGGCAGGACCCTGTTCGAGCAGGGGTATGTTGAGCCCTGGAGCCCGGAGCCACACGGCGAGCAGGCGGTCCGGCTGATGAAGCGAAAGTGGCTTCAGCAACACGCCGTACACCACGCTGAAAATGGCGGTGTTCGCGCCGATCCCGAGGGCGAGCGTCAAGACGGCGACGGCTGTGAAGCCCGGACTCCGGCGCAGCACGCGCACGGCATGCCCGACGTCCTTCCATAGGTCTTCAACGAGGTTCAGGCGTCGCATGTCGCGGCACTCCTCCTTGCGTCGCTCGAGGCCGCCAAAGCGACGCAAAACGACGGTGCGTGCCTGTTCGAGCGTCAGCCCTTTCGCGACGTGCTCGTCAATCTGCCGCTCGATGTGATCCTGCAACTCCTCGTTCAGCTCGTGATCGAGTTGTCGGCGGCGAAACAGGGCACGCAGCCGGAGCGGCACCGTGTAGAACCAGCGCTCCAGTCGCATCGGTCAGGCCTCCTTCAGCGTCACAACGTGTGAGATGCATAACATAGTTATCTCGGTTACCGAGCCAAGATTAGCACCGGCCGTCTCGGTAAGCAAGAGGATGGGAGGCCAGTGTTTGGGTTAGGCTCAGCAGTCAGTAACGGCTGCCGACCGCGAGGGATGTCGCATGGACCTGGCGCTTTTCGACTTCGACGGCACCATCACGACCAAGGGCACATATCCCGGTTTCGTGCGTCTCGCGGTGCGTCCACGACGAAAGCTCGTCGGCGCCATCATGCTCGCTCCGAAGATCGTTGGGTACCAATGGAGATTGGTGTCGGAACGGGCCATCAGAAAGGCCATGTCGAGGGTCGGGTTCTGGGGAGAAGACCCGGACCGCCTGCGCCGATTGGGAGAGCGGTACGCCACGGAAGTCTTGCCCGGTCTGATCCGCCCGGTAGCACACGAGCGAATTGCATGGCACAGGGCCCGAGGGGATCGGATCGTTATCGTCTCGGCTTCGCTCGACGTCTACCTTGGACCATGGTGCCGAGCGCTCGGTCTGGATGTGATCTGCACGCAGCTCGAGGCGCGGGACGGACGCCTCACGGGACGATACCTGCGTGGTGACTGCTGCGGGGAAGAGAAGGCGAGACGAATTCGGGAACGTTACGCGCTGGCCGACTATGTGATGGTCCACGCTTACGGCGATACGGAAGAGGATCGTCAAATGCTCGAGATAGCGGATAGAAGATACTTCCGTTGGGAGGAGGTCCGCGAAGTGCCGGCCGTCAGCCGAGCTACGCGTAGAGGCGACGGCGGCGTGTGATGGTTTCGGAGGTCGGACTGAACCGGCAGTGTTCGCAACCACCTCAGAGCGTCATGGTAAAGTCCCTGAACGCACCTGTGAGCTGGTGTCTGGTACGGGAGAGCTTTTCAAGCGAGGTAGAACGTGTCCAAGCTGCGCCTCAGGATTTCGATGTCGTTGGATGGCTTTGTGGCCGGTCCCAGCCAGAGCGTTGACAATCCGCTCGGGATCGGTGGTATGCGTTTACATCAATGGGTAGTTCCGCTCGCGACCTGGCGCGCGTCGCACGGGCTCGAAGGCGGAGAGGTCAACGAAAGTACGCAGGTTGTCGAGGAGTCGCTTGCTGATATCGGCGCGACGGTCATGGGACGCAACATGTTTGGCGGACACCCCGGTCCCTGGGATACCAATAAGCCCTGGAACGGCTGGTAGGGAGCGAACCCGCCGTTCCATCACCCGGTGTTCGTGCTCACCAATCACGCTCGCGAACCGCTCGAGCTCGAAGGCGGGACGACCTTCACGTTCATCACTGACGGCATCGAGGCGGCGCTCGAACGGGCGCGGCAAGCCGCCGACGGTAGGGGGGTGTCGCTGGCCGGCGGAGCAAAGGCTGCCCAGCAGTATCTGGCGGCCGGCCTCGTCGATGAAATGGAAATCCACGTCGTGCCGACGCTCCTCGGCAGCGGTGAGCGCCTGTTCGACGGCGTTGGCGACGATCTACATGGGCTCGATCTGATGCGAACGGTCGCCACGCCAAAGGTGACGCACCTCAAGTTCGCAAGGCGCTGAGCGGCAGCGAAGATCGCGGCGCTTCTTCGTACGCCGGTTAGCACGGCGGAGAGCAGTCGGTCGACCGCTTCGAGCGATCAATCGATAAGGGCGCCTGTCTGCCGTACCGCCCAATCGTCAATGAGGTTCTTCGACGCCCGCCCCGGTCTTTCAATCGAGTTCTTGCGGACCGCGGCCTGCGGCCGCGCCCCCCGCCCTTCGACTACGCTCAGGGCGCCCCGAGCGAGCGACAGCGAGTCGAGGGGCGACGCTCACTTGCGAGCCCAGAAGACTGACTCAATGCGTCAACTTTTGGGTTCTCAAGGGTTTTAGTGAGCGGACGAAGTGAATGATGGTACGATCCAATTTTTATAGAAGGTACGATTCCTAAGCTATTTGTAGTACGACTCATATATCAAATAGGGTACGATTAGTTTAGGCAGAGCAATCATCGCTTGGCCGCAACGCCCAAGCGTCATCTCGCCGACCCCTCGCTCGCGGTAGCCGCCATTGCTGCTACACTCCGGCGCCTGCTCGGGCCGGAGATCGAGCTGGCTGGCTTCCTCTTCGAGTCGCAGGTCGTCCACGACCTGCGTGTGTACGCACAAGCCCGCCGATCCACCGTTCGGTTCTACCGGGACAACAAAGGGCTCGAGGTCGACGCCATCGTCGAGGCCGCCGATGGCCGCTGGATTGGGATCGAGACCAAACTCGGCCACAGCCGTGTCGACGAAGGAGCGCACAACCTGCTCGCCCTTCGGCGCAAGCTCTCGGAGGAGACGAACGCGCTGTGTGGTGCCCTGGTTGTTGTCGTTGCGGACAGCCCAACCTACGTCCGGCCCGATGGCGTCATCGTGACATCGGTGGCGTCGTTGGGCCCGTGATGATGACGCGCCCGGCGCTGACCGGGACTGCGTGCTCACGCGGCCTTCAGAATGTCATCCCTCGACGGGTTGGCGTCCGTTCGCTTTCTTCCGTATCCTACCCGTCGCGCATCCGCGAGCGCACGGAGGGATAACATGCAGCGGATCTCGGTTGAGCCACAGGTGATAGCAAGTACCCAGAGCGAGGCGTATGCGACGCTGCTCGCACGCGCCCACCGGCGGACCGGCGCCCTGCCATCGGAGATGATCGTTCGCCACATCCTGTCGGTCACCCGTGACGCGGACTGGCCGGTCCAGCGCGACGCGCTCGAGGCTGTCCTTCGCCGGCTTGCCTCCGCCCGCACTGCCGACGTCCAGATTGTTGCGCGACCGCCGCGGGGTCGGCTCGTGGGACTTTACGCGACGCGACGCCGTGAGTCGCGTGCACAGCCCTACCGCACGCTCCTCCGTGGGATCGAGCCCATCGACGGCAGCTGCGATTGCGCGGACTTCCTGCGGAGCTCGCTCGGCCTTTGCAAGCATCTCCTCGCGGTCTTGGAGAAGGTGGCCGCGAAGCGCCGCGGACTGCACGTCGCGCGCACGCCGACCTCCAACGCCGGACTGCTGCGCTGGGATCCGGTCCGCCCGTTGACGGGTCCCGGCGACTGGCTGGCGCGCGTTCATTGGGTGGACGGCACACCCGCCCGCGATCTGCGACAGTGGCTGCATCCAACGGACGGGGATGCCTGGACCGTGAAGACGCCCGAAGCACCCGCGCAGCGGTTGGCGCTGGTGGGTCGACTGCTCAGCGCGCTCAGAGACGGCGACGACGAGCCGGCCTTACACATGTTGCTCCAGGCAGACCGTCGGCGACTCGCGGGCGAGATCCAAGCCACGCGCGCCATCGAGCGCCTGCGCGAAGCGCTGGGGAGCCTCAAGCAGCGGCTCTATCCCTATCAGCGTGAAGCGGTCGAGTCGTTTCTCGTGCGGGGCAGGCTGCTGCTCGCCGATGACATGGGGCTCGGCAAGACCGCGCAAGCGATTGCCGCGTGCCACACCCTCTGGAGCACTGGCCGCGTTCGCCGTGGCCTCCTGTTGGTTCCGGCCGCCCTCAAACCGCAGTGGATTCGCGAATGGCGGCTCTTTACGAACGCGCCCGCCGAGATCGTCGAAGGAACACCCGGCCAGCGTCGTGCCATGTTCGAGACATGCCGCCGCGGGTTCCTCGTGGCGAATTACGAACAGCTCATCAGGGATCTCGATATTGTTCGCGACTGGAATCCGGACATCGTCGTGGTGGACGAGGCGCAGCGGATCAAGAACTGGGCGACGAAGACCGCGCTCACCGTGAAGCGCCTGGATCCGCGGTATCGCCTCGTCCTCACGGGCACGCCGATGGAGAACCGGCTCGACGAGCTCGCGTCGATCGTCGAATGGGTCGACGACATGGCGCTGGAGCCGAAGTGGCGTTTGGTACCGTGGCACACGACGTCCGTGGATGGGAAGGCCGAGATCGGCGGCGCCAGGAACCTCGACACGCTGCGGGCACGTCTCGCCGGCTGCATGATCCGACGCGGCCGCCATGAAGTGTTGTCGCAGCTGCCTGCGCGGACCGACACGCGAGTGCCCGTCGAGATGACCGCGGAGCAGATGGACGAGCACGATGCGCTCAACCTGCCGATCGCACAGCTCATGAGCCGCGCGAAACGGCGACCGCTCACGCAGGCCGAGTTCTTGCGCCTGATGATGTTGCTCACCACACAGCGGATCATCGGCAACGGCCTGGCGCAGCTCCGTTTCGAGCAGATCTGGCCCGACCTCTCGCGGATTGCGCGGCCCACGGAATCGACGCTGCGGGGACTGGCGAGCCCGAAGCTCGTGGAGCTCCGCGAGCTAATCGGGCAACTCGCCGTCTCGCAGGAACGGAAGGTCGTGGTGTTCAGCCAGTGGCGGCGGATGCTCCGGCTTGCGGACTGGACGACGCGCGACGAGCTGTCGCGCGCGGGCGTCCGGGCGGCGTTCTTCACGGGAGCAGAGGGCCAGAAGCGCCGGACCCAGAATCTCGTGGACTTCCACGACGACCCCGCGTGCCGTGTGCTCTTCGCGACCGATGCCGGCGGAGTTGGCCTCAATCTCCAGCGGGCAGCGAGTGCCTGCATCAACATCGAGCTGCCTTGGAATCCGGCGGTCCTCGAGCAACGAATCGGCAGAATCTACCGCCTGGGTCAGCGTCGCCCGATCGACGTCTACAACCTGGTCAGCGAACCCGGCATCGAGTCACGGATCGCGGAGGTGGTCGGGTCCAAGAAAGCGTTCTTCACCGGGTTATTCGACGGTGCGACCGACGAGGTGACATTCGAACGTTCCGGAAGCTTCCTCTCCCGGCTCGAACGTGTCGTCGGGCCGGCGCTCGAGTCCGCAGGAACCCAGGCTGCGGCTGCGGCGACCGAATCCGAGGACGATACCAGGGAAAGCGAGGTCGATGCGAGCTTTGCGGCTGGAGAAGAGTCCGGTGACGCAGCGGGTCCGACCGGGCCGGAGGCGGTACCGGCGGAGTCAGCCATAGACCTCCAGCGACTCTTTGCAGGCTTGACGGTCCAGCGAACCACCCGTGGCGGCCTCGTCATCGAGGCGCCCCCTGAAACCGCCTCGACGCTTGCTGCGCTCTTCACGGGGATGGCGCAGATCCTTCAGACCGCTGCAGCGCCCCCGGCGACAGCAGCGAGGAGATCCACAGAGTAAGGGCTCGACGACCGGCGCCAGGACGCTCCTGTACCCGCATGGGTAGACCGTTCTGAGTGAAGGCGAATGAAATGGCGTCGATTGAGGGTCACAACAGCACGTCCGTTCCCAGTGGCGAAATCGAGGACCTCGATGTCGGGAACGGCTCGCCCGGCATGGCCGCTCTCCCGCATGGTCACAACGTCATGACCCAAACGACGCAGCTCAACTGCGACCTGCTCCGGCACGTTCTCGTTTGCGTAGAAGTGCGCCACGTCAGGCTGCTTCGTGCGCAGCAATCATGTTGTCGACCTCCGTCGGATGGAGCTGGGCATAAGCCCACGCGTTGGCCAGGTCCTGAGCGCGAAGTGCCGGATACGCCTCGAGCAGGTCAGCTTCAGACGCGCCGAGGCGTCGAGCTTGCACGAGTAGCCAAACGGGGATCCTCGTGCGAGCGATACATGGCTCGCCTCCGCAGACCGTCGGGTCCGTGTCGATGCCGGGCATCGCGCCACCCAGCTCGGCAGCGACTCTCTGCAGCACGAGTGCCTTCTCGCCTGGGCTCAGCTCTGAAAGGGCTTTTTCGATTGTCTCAATAGGAGTGCGTTCGGCCATTGGAATAGGTGTGGCTCCACCCCACCGTTGTCTAGGCTCTATTCTACCGACTCTATGGTCATCCAGGGCGCCGACCCGTATCGCGACTCGGGATGGCGATTGAAGGCGACCAGGTGACCGATACGACCTCCGAATCAAACGACCAGTCTGTGGAGCATCCAGCCCAAAACGGTTGGCCGTATCAGCCATGCCCCGGCGATAGCCGCACGCCACGAACGTGGAACCACAGATGCACAGCAAGCCGAATCGAGCATTGATCGCGGACGTTCGCGAGCGACTCGCCCAGGCCGCGGACCCGGACAAGGCAGCGCCGATGCAGGCCTACATGAAATCGGCCATGCCTTACCACGGCGTGCAGATGCCGGGTGTGCGTGCGATCTGCCGGCAGCTGCTCGCTGAATACCCGATCGATAACCGGAACGTCTGGGAGGCAACCGTTCGGGCGCTGTTCGACCAGGCGCGGCACCGCGAAGAACGATCTGTGGCGATCGAGCTGAGCGGCCACCGCCCCTACCGCCGATGGCAGGATGTCGACACGCTCCCACTGTACGACCATCTCATCGTCACTGGCGCCTGGTGGGACCTGGTGGACGAGGTCGCGATCCGTCGAGTCGGGCCGATCCTGCTGACCCATCCAGAGCAGGTGCGGCCGATTCTGCTGCGGTGGGCCCATGACCAGGATATCTGGCGCCGCCGAACCGCGATCATCTCCCAGATCAAGGCCGTGGTGGCCACCGACACAAAGCTCCTGAAAGATTGCATTCGGCCCAACCTGGCCGAGAAGGGTTTCTTCATCCGCAAGGGCATCGGATGGGCGCTTCGGGAGCATGCCAAGACAGACCCGGAATGGGTACGCTCGTACGTCGAGCGGCACAGAGCAACGCTCTCGCCGTTGTCGGTCCGGGAAGCGCTGAAGAACATCTAGTGTCTATGTCACAAGGCGGGACAAGTGAGGGACGCGGCTAGTGGTGGGGCCCGCGTCATCACGTCACAAGCTGGTAGCCCGGATCGAGCAGTTGATGAAAGGTCAAGATCTGGTGAATGTCGTACGGGCTCGTCTCGCTGTCCGTACGCCAGTGTCGTAGCACCTGAAACACGTGACCCAGCCCGCCGGCATCGTCGATATCGGCATCGAGCTTGAACTTGAGGTCGTTCACCGACGAGAAGAACGTCAATTGCAGGACGCCTGCCGGAAAGCGCTCGTGCTTGAAGGAGCCGGCAGAGGCAAAGCCGGGCGGTGGCGTGTGCAGCTTGTCGCTGACGGGTGAGAAGTCGCCGGCCGAGACGGCAGACTTCACGTGGTCGCGAAAGTCCTTTGTCACGTTCGCAAAGATTCGGTCGCCGCGGACGCGGTATACGTCGGTCACGAAGCTCCACATCGCCCGCCCGCCGGTGACGGTATTACTCATCTTCGTGAACACGTTTAGGAGCCCTGCCTTCGGGATAGGCTCCAGACCGTCGTACAGTCCCTGCCCCTTCGAGCTACCGACCCCAGCGCTCGGACCGCCGGCTTCGAGCACGCTCCTGTCGAGCACGTCGCTGAGCTCGTGCAGCAGCGCGCCATAGCTCGGAAAGGTGACCTCGATCACCCTGCCAGGATGCACTGGGCAGAAGAGGTGCACATTGGCTGGGCGCGGCTCGTGCGGCGCCTGCTGCACAGCGCCAACTGGCCGATGTCGAAGGGGAAACAGCTGCACACTGTAGACCCGCCGCGGCGTCAGGCCGTCGATCTTGACCGTCGACGTGCCCTTCTTGTCGCGCTCGTTCGCAACGATCTGCCCAGAGGTTAGATCCCGCACGAGCACGTCGATGCGGTCATCGAGCCGCTTGCGATTGGCGTCGTGGGCACGAATGTTGAAGGCGGCCATGTCGCGTTCCCGTGAGCCGGCTGGTCATCACGGCCGCTCACTATTCGTGGTTGGGGCGCCGCATGATTCCCTTCGAAATGTAGTCAGAAGGCGGTCAGCGGTCAATTGCCTGTTTCATGCGCTTCGCGGCGCGGCACATGCGGCGCTGTACGTCGTGCCGGTATCGCGGCATTCACTCTCGTGTGAGATCCGTTGTACGAAGTTCGCATTGTCGCCAAGCAGCTGTTACACGGCCGTTTGATAATGTCACAACCGTCGCGCCGTCGATTCACGATCACGCGCGGTCGCTGGAGGGGCACTGCAGGGCAGACTGCGGATCAGGAGGCGGGCTTCACCGGATGGCCCCTGGCGCCACGGCTCAACCGTGCCGCCCGTGGAGGCCGTCTACAAGCGACTGGCGCCTGTTTACGACCTCCTCTACGGCGTCGGGTTGCAGCATGGCCGTCGGCGCGCAATGGCTCGGCTCTCCCCCCGTGCGGGCGAACGGATCCTGGAAATCGGCGTCGGCACCGGCCTCAGCGCGGTGGGCTACCCCTCCGGCTGCCAGGTCGTGGCCATCGATCTCTCGGCGCCCATGCTGGCGCGTGCCCGCGCCCGTCTCGCACGCCGCCGGGTGGGCCACGTCGCGCTCTGCCGGATGGACGGAACCCAGCTCGCCTTTCCCGACGCGCGATTCGACGCCGTCTACGCGCCCTATGTCATCAACGTGGTACCGGATCCGCTTCTCGTCGCGCGCGAGATGCTACGCGTCTGCCGGCCAGGCGGGCGCCTCGTCTTACTCAACCACTTCGCACCCGCTGACGGGAGTACCGGGGTGACCACACGCCTCGCCGGCGGTGTGGCGACCCGTGCGACCGGCGTGAACTGGAACCTAGAGCTCGACGCCTTCCTGCGGGACGCTGGGTTGACCGCGCTCTCGGTCGACCATGTCAACCTGCGCGTCTCATCGGTCGTCGTGTGCCGTAAATGCCAACCCGGAGACCATCGACCATGACGTTTCTCGAGGCCCTCGCGAAGCAGCGCTGGGACGATCATCGCTACTACCATCACAGCCGGATCAACCAGTCGCTACATTTCTTCAGCGCGCTGAGCTTCATCGGCGCGTACGTGTTCATCTTCCTGGAGCCGACGGTTGCCGTGCTGCTCGCGTGGCTGGTGGCCATGCCCGTGCGACAGATCGGGCACTTCTTCTTCGAGCCGAGAGACTACGATGAGGCGAATCAAGCCACGCACGAGTACAAGGAGGAGATCAAGGTCGGCTACAACCTGCGCCGGAAGGTCGTCCTGCTGACGATCTGGATGTGCTGTCCGCTGCTGCTCCTGCTCGACCCGACGCTCCTCGGCCTGTTCGAGGCGCACACCAACTGGCGCGCCTTCGCGGACAATGTCTCGATCCTCTGGCTCACGTTGGCTGGCGCAGCCCTGGTCGGCCGAAGCGTCCAGCTGTTCTTCCTCAGGGACGTCCAGACGGGGATTGTGTGGTTCACGAAGATCCTCACAGACCCGTTTCACGACCTGGAGCTGTATCACAAGGCTCCGCTGCACGTGCTACGGGGCGAGCTGGTCGATCCAATCGTTCCGCATCGGACGGCGTGAGCGGATCCAGCCACGGGACTCGCGTGGCGAGCATCTCCCAGAGCACCCGTCTCTTGAGCGCCGCGTCGGTAAGGCCATCGGTATGCCACCAGCCGTCTTGTTGCATTGCCGACGCGGCGGCCAGGAACCGCTCGGCCACTGCTGCGAAGTCCGTATCCGAGTAGTTGTGGCTGAAGATCAGGCGCCCGCTGCCCACCCAACTGAGGGCGAGACCGTGGGCCCGCAAGTAATACTGGAACATCCAGTTGTAGCGCGAAGGCACGGTGTAGTGAACGGTCCAGACCGAGCAGAGGTTCGCCACCTGCACCGGCAGTTGTCGGCTGGCGAGCGCCTGGTTCAGCGCCGCAGCACGGCTGTTCCATACCTCGTCTGCGCGAGCGTAGGACTCGCGCACTGCCGGCGTGTCGACTCGCCGCAGGAACTCGTTCATCGCGCCCATCACGTAGGGATGCGCGTTGAACGTGCCGCGCGCGAAGCAGACGTCGGCCGGGCGGTCGTCGCGAAACCGCTTCATCAGCCGTCGTTGCCCGCAGAGCACACCAATTGGAAGCCCTCCGCCGACCGTCTTGCCGTAGGTCACCATATCGGCCCGCACGCCGAAGTACTCCTGCGCACCACCGTAGGCCAGGCGGAATCCGAGGAAGACCTCGTCTACGATCAAAACGATGCCGCGCGCGGTGCAGATCTCTCGCAGTTGCCGCAGCCACACGGAATACGTCGTCCGATCGACAGTGGGGGAGGCGGCGCTCCCTATCAGCGCCCCGTCGCCTGGCGCGCTCCGGTTCGGATGCAGCGCCTGCAGGGGGTTCACCAACACGCAGGCGATGTCGCGCCGGCTCTCGAGCACTCGCAGCGTCGCTTCGTCCATCTCCTTCAGCACGTACACGTCGTGGACCGCACGCGGGTTGCCGACGCCCGGCTGCACGCCGTCCCACCATCCGTGATACGCCCCGCAAAACTGAACCAGGTGGCTGCGTTGGGTGTGATAGCGGGCAAGGCGCACCGCCTGCATCACCGCCTCGGTACCGGACATGTGAAAGGACACCTCGTCCAGCCCGGAGATGGCCCGGAGGCGCCGACTGTTCTCCTCGATGACCGGGTGATACGTCCCGAGCAGCGGGCCCAGCGCCCTCACGCGATCGATGCCGTTGTCGATGCACTCCTTGTAGAAGTCGTAGCCGAAGACGTTCACGCCGTACGAGCCGGCGACATCGTAGGCAAGGTTGCCATCGAGATCCTTGACGAGAACCCCGTTCGATTCCTGGGCGAGCGCGCCGACCTTCAGATGCTGACGGACGAAGTGGCTGTACTGGAAAGGAACGCGATAGAGCCCGGTGAACTGGAGGTCGGAGATACCAGGCTCGATCGCTTCCGTGACACGGATGGTCTCTGGCGCCCGCTCGCGCAGCAGCTCGGCGAGCCGCATGAAGCCCGCACGGCGGCGTTCCGCGACGTGCGGCGGCGCACCGTCGGACTGGAAGAACCGGCCTGCGTCGAACGTATAGAAGGGAACGAGCGTCGCCAGGCGCTTCGCGATGCGCGCGTGGCCAGACGGAGAGGGATGCTTCGCCCGCGAGAGCCGCAGGCGGGCGCGGGCGCGAGGAATGACCAGGGCAACGAGCGCGGCCCCCAGTACGACAGCCGTCGTCACCATTCGACATCCTCCCAGTGAGACACGCTCCATCGGTGATCGAGCGGATCGCTCAGCACGACCGGATCAACTTCCTCCTGACCAACCGGATTCCGCGTCGGCTGGCGACGAGGTTCATGGGCTGGTTCAGCCGGATCGAGCATCCGCTGCTCTGCCGCGCGTCGATGGTGGTCTGGCAGCGTTTCGGCGGCGACCTCAACTTGCACGAAGCGAAGAAGAGCCGCTTCAGCAGTCTGCACGACTGCTTCGTGCGAGAGCTCAAGGAGGGAGCCCGGCCGATCGATTCCAGGCCCGAGGTGCTCGTCAGCCCTTGTGATGCGATTGTCGTCGCATCGGGGCGCGTCGAAGGGACCGAGCTGATTCAAGCGAAGGGGCTGACGTACACGCTCGACGAGCTGCTGGTAGATCCCGCGCTCGCCGAGCTCCACCGCGATGGCGTCTACGTCACGCTGCGACTTCGATCGAACATGTACCATCGCTTCCACGCACCGGGCGATTGCGACGTGGACGAGGTGATCTATGTCGCAGGTGATACGTGGAACGTGAATCCCATCGCGCTCCGCCGCATAGAGCGGCTCTACTGCAAGAACGAGCGTGCGATCCTGCGGACGCGCCTTCGTCTGTCCCGGGAGCCACTCACGCTGGTCCCCATCGCTGCGATCCTGGTGGCAAGCATTCAGCTGCACGTCCTCGACGTGCGGCTCGATGTGAAGTACGGGGGCCCCAACCGGATCCCCTGTCGGGCGTCGTTCGAGAAGGGAGAAGAGCTCGGCTACTTCCACCATGGCTCGACGATCATCGTCTTGGCGAGCGGCGATGTCACGATTTGCGACCACATCCGCGAAGGGGGCTCCATCCGCATGGGACAGCCGTTACTACGACGAGAACCACGGTAACGCCGGCGCCTGACGTTTGTGTAACGTCGGCGCCGGATCAGGGCACCGCTGCCGTACGCATCACCGGATACAGGTTGTAGCGCTCATCCCACGAGCTGTGGCGACGGTAGAAGAACTGGAGACGCGCCGCCGGGTCCTTGGCGAAGTCGGGATCGTCCGCGAGCCTGCGCTCGAACTCCGCCTTCAGCGCCGGATCGGTCTTCAGCATGTCCCGCGCGACCTCCTCCGCCACGTAGTCCTCCATGTACTCTGTCCGCTCGAACGCGCTGTTGAGCTCTCCCCAGGCCGCAAAGGAGTCTGGCGCTTGCGGCTCGAGCAGCGCCATCACCAGACGCGCCTTTGCTTGCGCGATCGGGACGAACAGCGAGCCGGCTGGCACATCGCGCGTCTCCTGCTTCCACTGCCCCTCCAGGGTGAGGCGCTGATGACCCTCGAACGGCTCGGGTGCAAAGCTGGCCTTCGCGGCGCGAAAGGTCTCCACGCGCGCCTGCGGTAGTCGCTCGCGCATTGTCCTGAGCTCGATGCCATGCAGCTCGAGCTTCTCGCTCATCCAGCCAGCGTGTGCTGCGGGGACGATGTATCCGCCGGCGGGGGCGTTGATGGTCAGGCTTGGCTGAACATCGTCACGCAGCGGGACCTTCCAGATCTGTGGCTTGCTCTCATCGTAGCGAGTCATCAGCGCGCCGGAGATCTCCGATTGAGTACGCGTGTACGCATAGCCGCGGAACTCGACGAGGCGTGTCTTGTCGGTTGCGTCGTAGGCCAACGGCACACTCACGCCGCCGAGTTCGGCGGCACGGGTGTCGGCCTCGGCCGCGAGATCGCGCCAGGACGCGCCCTGCTCGGCAGCAAGCTCCAGCAGCGCGATGACCGTGTTGTAGGTCACACCGACGCGGGTCGGATAGTCCTTCCACGAATGTGTCTCGACGAGGATGCCGAACCGATTGCGAAGTGGGAAGTATCCGTTCGAGAAGCGGGGTGGCATGACCGCGTCGGCGATACCAGACGCCGGGTCGTCTGGCGTCAGGAATGCCGGGTAGAAGGGCAAGGGAAGCGAGCCTTGCGCGGTGAGCTTGGAGAGGAGGGTGTCGCGGATGGTGCGTCCTGTCTTGCGCAGCGCCGGATCGCCGGAGTAGAGCGGCTCGAGCGTGATCGACACGTCGTGCTCGAACTGCGCGCCGTCGGTGACGTGCAAGTCAGCGGTGACAATCGGGTCCCAGGCGTCGAGCAGCCGCAGCATCGCATGCATCTCGGGTGCGTCCGCCACGGCGTAGTCGCGATTCAGGTTCAGGTTCTGCGCCGTCGTCCGCCAGCCCATTTCCTCCGGGCCGCGTTGGTTCGGACGGTTCCAGCGGCCGAAGCGCTCGTGTCCATCGACGTTGAACACGGGGACGAAGACCAAGACCAGATGATCGAGCGCACCCTTGGCAGCGCGGCCTTGCAACAGCTCGCGCAAGGCTCGGAAGCCGGCATCCTTCCCGTCGATCTCGCCGGCGTGAATGCCGCCCTGCACCAGCAGAACAGGCAGGCCACGTGCACGTGCAGCGTCTACCGTCAGCGCACCGACAGTGGAGGCAAGCAGTGCAAGCATTGGCCTCCCTTCCGGTGTTCGGCCAAACTCCGTGCAACGTACGTGCTCCGGGAAGGCCTTCTGGAACGCGGCGCACAATGTGACCACCTCATCGTAGCGCCCGGTTCTTTGGTAGCCAGAGCGTTCAGCCACGGTCACCAGCGCATCGGAGGACGCGGCAGAAGCTGCCGCCTGTCCGTGCGCGACCAGGGGAGGGTGCAACGGCGCGCGCCCGGCGGCCGCGACCACAAGCACAACAGCGACAAAAACACGTGAAAGTGAGCATGCTGCCAGCCGGCTTTGCATACGGTATCTCTTTAGTGGTTCTTGGCCGGGCCCTGAAACGAATTCGACCCCGCTCGAGGCCGCGCGCTACAGACGGCGGGGGGTCAAGCCGTCGACAAATGAAACACGCTATATGAACGTGGTGGAAGCTTGAGCGTCATCTTCGCGGCAGGTTGCGGTGCATCGATCTGCTGCGGCGTCACACGCGTCGGCTGCTCGAAGGTGTTGACGGCTTTCAGGTCGGCCCCGGTCAACGTCTGGCTGGCGAGCACACGCGTCGGCGTTGGATCGCGCCAGTCGAGCATCAATTCCCGCTCGGAGTCGAGGTCGCGATTGAGCACCAGCACACATGCCTCGTTACGGCTTGCATCGACGGTGACGGTGACATCGGCGTAGGGCACTTGATCGTCGCGGGCAAAGTCGGGTCGCAACCCCTCTGCGCGAATCGGGTACGTCTCGGACTCGACCAAGAGATCGAGCACCTGGCCGCGGGCGTATTGGAGCGCCCAGGCGTACGGGTAGTAAATGGTCTGACGCAGCACACCCTTTTCGTTGGTGACCAACGGCGCGATCACGTTGACGATCTGGGCCAGGCAGCCAACCCGCACGCGTTCAGACTCGCGAAGCAGCGTGTTCAAGAAGCCGCCGACGAGCAGCGCATCTTCCAGGTTGTACGGCTCTTCCAAGAGACGCGGGGCGAACTCCCGTTGGCCGTTCGCGAACCGGCCGCCGCGCGCCCTGTACCACACGTTCCACTCGTCGAACGACAGCCACAACCGCTTCGGCGACTTGAGGACACCCTGGACATAGTCGCAGACCGCTGCAATCTCATGGATCTGACCCTCCATGTCCAGGTTCATGGCAAGATAGCGCGACGTATCTTCGCCGGTCAGCTCGGGCGTGTTGCCGTAGTAGTTGTGGAGCGAGATCGCGTCCACCTGGTCGTAACATTCCTCGAGCACTTCACGGTCCCAGACGAGATAGGTGGGCAGTATCGTGTTGCTCGAGCCGCACGCGATGAGCGTGAGCGTGTCATCGAGGACACGAAGCTGGCGGGCGGTGTCGCGCGCCTTGCGCCCGTATTCCCGCGCGGGCATGTGGCCCATTTGCCACGGCCCGTCCATCTCGTTACCCAAACACCAATACCGGACATTGTGCGGTTGCTGGTAGCCATGCTGGCGGCGAAGGTCGCTCCACTTCGTGCCCTTGTCGAGGTTGCAGTATTCGACGTACGCGACCGCCTTCTCCGGAGTGCCGGTGCCGAGGTTGAATGCCAGTAGGGGCTCGGTGTCGACGAGCCGGCACCACTCGATGAACTCGTTGGTGCCGAATTGATTGGTCTCGAGCGAGTTCCAGGCCCGTTCCAGGACCGTGGGACGCTGGTCTTTCGGACCGACGCCGTCGAGCCAGTTGTACCCGGAGACGAAATTGCCGCCCGGATAGCGCATGATCGGCACGCCGAGCTCGCGGACCTCGGTGATCACGTCGCTGCGAAAGCCGTTCTTGTCGGCCAGTGGCGAGTCTGGCTCGTAGACGCCCGTATAGATGGCCCGTCCCAGATGTTCCAGGAAGGCGCCCAACAGCCGGCGATCGAGCTCCGCACGAGTGCGGGCGCGGTTGATGACCGTCCGGGCGGGGCCTCGCCCTTGCGCGTACCCAATCCCGCTCAGCCAGGATCCTGCAGCCAGCGCAGCGCTCGACGATGCCAGCTGGCCGAGAAAGCTTCGTCGGCTCGTCATGTACGTCATGGCAACTCCCTGCGGAATGTGAACGATCACGCTCTACGGTAAACGCGATGAGTGCCCACGCGCAAATCGATATGGCAGTCCACTCTTGGACCACCGGCCCCTGGTGTGTTACCGCGAGCAACTACCCGATCATCACGAGAGCGACGGTCACGCAGAGCTTGACCTATCGCGGCTTCTAGGGCCGCTTCGAGTATTCCGGGGCGCGATATCCGACAGGGCGCGATATCCGACAAGGGCGCGATATCCGGCGGGATATCCGACTTGACAGGTCGCCTTTCGGCGCATAGCCTATCTGGGCTTACGTGAGACTGAGTCTCAATATCGAATATTCATTGAGCGCGCCGCAAGGGAACCCTGCTCATGATTCGTCGTTGCGCCCTCGGTCTCCGCCTCATCGCGCTGTCGCTTGGCGCGTCGCTCCTCCTCACGATGCCGACCGCTGTCGGTGCCCAAACAGTTGATGATAGCGATGCCCCTTGCACCGTCGACGCCGGGGAGCCGGAGCGAACACTCTCCGGCGTCGTCGCCGACGCGCAAGGTGCACGTATCGCCGGCGCGACGGTGAACGCTACGTGCGGGAGCTTCACACGCGTCGTCGAGACGGCGTCGGACGGCCGCTTTGCCCTTCGGCTGCCTCCGGGCCGCTACGACGTGCAGGTGGAGAGGTCTGGGTTCGACATCTTCCGGCAACAGGTGAGCGTTGCGGCAGACCAGGACACGGAGCTGAGCGTGCCGCTCACGGTTGCGCACATCACCGACACCGTGACCGTCAGCGCCCCCTCCGGCATCGTGTCGCGCAGCGGGACCGGTACCAAGACCGATACGCCGCTCAAGGAGACGCCGCAGTCTATCTCCGTCATTACGCGAGAGCAGATCGAAGCGCAGAACACGCAGACCATGGAGGAGGTCGTGCGGTATACGGCCGGAGTGCGCGCCGAGATGTACGGCCCTGACAACCGCGGCGACTGGTTCACCATGCGTGGAGGCAGCGAAGGCTCGACGCTGCTCGATGGTCTGAAGCTGCCGCTGAGCGGCTGGTATGGCAACGTTCGCAACGAGCCGTATGCCTTCGAGCGAGTGGAGGTGCTGCGCGGTCCGAGCTCCGTCCTGTACGGCCAGAACGGCCCCGGCGGCGTCGTCAATCTCGTCTCCAAGTTGCCGCAGGCGCAAGCGCAGCGTGAGATCAGGGTCCAAGCGGGCAACCATGCGCACAAGCTGATCGGCCTGGATTTCACGGGTCCGCTGAACAACGATGGCAGCTTGCTGTATCGTTTCGTGGCGCTTGGCAAGGACAGCGGCACCCAGGTGGACCACGCAGACGAAGAGCGCCAGCTCGTCGCGCCTGCGCTGACCTGGCGGCCGAGCGCTGCGACGTCGTCCCTCACCGCATATGGCCAGTACCAACGCGATGAGAGCGACAACACGGTAGGGTTCTTTCCTTGGGAAGGCACGATCCTTTCCGCGCCCAATGGCCGTATTCCAGATGACACCTTCATCGGTGAGCCCGCCTGGGACACCTATGGTGGAGAGCGCACCCGCTTCGGCTACCAGCTCAGTCATCAGCTCAATGACACATGGAACGTCAGGCACAATCTGCGTCATGACAACGTCGACGGACACCTGCGCGGCATGTACGCCGACTTCTACGAAGGGCTCCTGGACGATGGGCGCTCTGTCAATCGCATCTGGTATGCATCCCGGACCGAGACGCGGATCACGAACGTCGACGTTCTGGCCGAGAGAAGGCTGACGCTTGGTCCAACCGAGCACACGCTGCTGGTGGGCGTCGACGGCTTGTGGTCACGCGACGTCAATCTCGATGTGGGAGGGGATGCGACTCCGCTCGATGTCTATACGCCTGTCTACGGTACTTTTCCATTGCCCGAGCTCGAGTTCGGCCCGGAGAATCCCACCGACACCAGACAGATTGGTGTGACGGTTCAAGACCAGATGAAGCTCGACGAGCGGTGGGTGTTCGTCGCGGGGCTTCGGCACGACGCGGCAGACGTGGACGTCGAGGACTCCCCGGAGTCAGGCGCTGACGACAACGCATGGACGCATCGGCTGGGGGCGGTTTATCTTGCCGATGGCGGCTGGGCGCCGTACGTGAGCTACAGCACGTCGTTCGAGGTGTTCACCGGCGCGGACTACTACGGCGTTCCGTCCAAGCCGAAGCGCGGCGCGCAGTGGGAGGGGGGCGTGAAATGGTCGCCTACCGATGAGCGGGTCGCCGTAACCGTGGCTGCTTACACGCTGAATGAGAAGAACCGTCCAACGACCGATCCAGACAATCCGCTGAATCAGGTGCAGCGAGGAGAGGTCACCGTCAACGGTGCCGAGCTGGAAGCGACGGCGCGCCTTCGCGCTTGGGATCTGGTGGCGAATTACACCTATACCGACGCAACGGTCACCGAGAGCAGCGATCCGGATGACCCGTATCTGAACAAGCGCCTGCACAGCATTCCGGAGCACTCCGCCTCGCTGTGGGCGGTACACAGGTTCGGGATCGGCCCGGTTCGCGGGCTCAGCGCCGGCATGGGCCTCCGCTACGTTGGCGAGATCTGGGACGGCACGGATGTGCTCTCCGCGCCGTCGACCACACTGGTAGATGCCCTGTTCGCGTTCGATCACGGGCCGTGGCGTTATGCCGTGAATGCCAGCAACCTGTTCGACAAGTCCTACATCGCTACGTGCATCGACCGTGGTGACTGCTGGTACGGCAACCGGCGCAAGGTTGCCGTCACGGCCGCGTACCGCTACTGAGCTTTGGACAACAGGCCGTCATCCCCTGGCTCGTCAACCGTGGTTGGACGAGACAACCGTTGTGGCAATGATCGCGGCCATGACAGCATCATCAACGGCTTTGACCGCCTTTTGGACGGCGTCGGCTGCCCAGGCGCCTTGCGCAATCTCCTTGGCTCTGCGTTTCATCGCGCGCTTGTCTCGCGTGTCGACGACCTTGCGAAGTCCGTCAACGGCGAGCAGCAGGGAGATCAGCGCACCGGCGCGCTGATCAGGTGGGTGACCATTCACGAGCGCGTCGTGCAGGGACGCGCGAATCTCCGTCTCGTGTCGGGCGTCTGCCGTCGGCCAGCGGCGGGTCGGGAACAACCCGAGGATCGTTCCCTGTTCGCGCCGAAGAATACCGCGGTCGGCCAACCGATCGAGCAGTCGATCTCGTAGACCCTTACCTAGCTGTTTGAGAACCGACACCGGCTTGCTGCCCTCCTTATCGGAGACAAGCCGCAGCGCCTTGTCTAGCACCTCATCGCCGATCGGGGAAGCATCACGGACGATGAGACGCCCCTTTCTCACCTTCTCGCCACGATCGGCAATGTCCACGCACCCGCGGACAGCAAGCTCCACTAGCAGGGCACCAGCCAGAGCGTGGTCCAACTTCGTTCGGTCGATGATCGGCTTGCCGGTCTCATCGTCGAGCAACAACAGCAGCAAGTCCTCGGCTGTGAGCATTGTCTCGAACCGTTCTCATATCAGGACGGACGTCGGGCTTCGATAACGAGCTCGTCGCCATCGCGTTCGAACGGACGTTCACTGAAGTCGCCGAACATGTTGATCAGCTCGAAGCCAGCGTGACCAGTCGATGTCGCCGCCGACCGTACCTGAGGCAGAAAGGTCTTAGAGATCCGGTGGGTATCCGCTGCCCATGCTGTGTCGTGACCTCACCCTTTCGGCGGCCGTAGATCGAACGCTGCCATCTCTGCGGGGCTCCGTACCAAGAGGTAGCCATCGGCCATGGCCGGGTGGTTCCAGGTCTTCCCGTCCAGGACGGAGAAGCGCACGATCTCCTCATGACGCTTTGGCGTCGCGCGCACGAGCGCCAGGTCCCCGTCCTCGGTGAGGACGATCAAGTGGCCGTCCGCCAGCACCAGTTGGCCGTGACCGTACCGTCCGCCTTTCCACATCTGCTCGCCCGTCTCCGCACTGACGCACGCGAGAATCGCTTCGTCGAGCCCATAGATGAAACCGTCGTGGAGGACCGAGCTGGTGAAGCGATTCTTCATGCGGATGTTGCGCCAGACCTCCCGCGCGGTGAAGTCTGCCTCTTCGCCCTGAATCTCGATGACCGCTGCGCCGGTGCCGTATCCGCTCGAGACGAAGACACGATTCTCTCCGATCACGATCGGCTGCGACGCGTTGACGTCGAACGGTGTCTTCCACGGATACTCCCAGAGGACGTCGCCGTTGCTCGGTGAGAGTCCCATCAGTCGCGACGCGCTGAAGACGAGGATCTGTCGCACACCGGCCAGCGTCACGAGCATCGGCGACGAGTAAGCCTGCTGGTCATCCAGCGCTGACCAGCGGCGTTCGCCCGTGCGACGGTCATAAGCCACGACGGACCGACCGCTGTTCCCGCCCGGCAGCACGACGATGGTGTCGTCGACGAGGAGCGGCGCTGCCGCCATGCCCCACTGCAAGTTGTCCGCGCCCGCGTCGCGGAGGATATTGGTTCGCCATACCACGCGACCATCTGCTTCGTCGAGGCACCGGAGCTCGCCGGTGGCGCCGAGCGCGTACACGCGACCCTCCGCCCATGTGGGCGTTGCGCGCGGCCCATCACCGCCCTGGCTTTCGCGAAACGCCGCTGTCCAGCTATTCGTCCAGAGCTCGCGACCCGTCGCGACGTCGTAGGCGGCGATGACCTCTTCCTCGTCACGTTGCTCGATGGTGAACGCCCGGCCATGCGCGATTGCAAATGAGGCGTATCCACCGCCGACGGGCTGTTTCCACACGGGCTCCAGCCCACCGGCAGGCCACCTCGTCAGGATCGGACGCTCGCGGTAGTGACCGTCCCGATTCGGGCCGCGAAAATCGCTCCAGTATGTCGACCCCTCGGCGGCGGCTGACGCCCGCCGGACTGTACCAGCTTCGTATTTGGCGCGCTGGCTCTCGCGATGCTGCGCGATCCGCGTGGCCTGAGCTCCCTCCGACGGCATGAAGGTCAGGTACGGCATCCCGCTGCCGTGCAGCACCATTCGCAAGCCGAACGCGTACAGCACGACGCCGACCATGACCAGGATAGCGATTACTACGGCGCTGCCCTTGAGGATCTTTCTGAGCATGGCTACAGACTACCAGCCTTCGCCTCGCCGGAGCTATCGCGTGGGCGAGGCTACGGCTAGGCAGGCCACCGAACGCGATAGCGAAGGCGGGCTAGGCAAGCCGAAGCCATAACGCGACTTGTCTCGCCGAAGCTCGCCGCAGGCAAGCGAAGGCGGACTTCCTACTCAACGGACCCTGCCAGGCGTCGGCCTGAGCGTTTCCATCTTTGTGGCAGCGCCCAGCACTCGCTCGCGCGAGTAGAGGAGCGGGAAGTATTGGCCCCGCACCCAGAGCTCGAAGAGATCGCGGTAGTGCGGGCTGTCGGGATTTCCGGATTGTCCGGGAGCGTTGGTTCCAACCGAATGGTCCCAGTTGGCGGTATCGATGATGATCCGAAACGACGCACCAGAAGCCTGGTTGTTCTCTCCGCTCGTGCTGTTGACAGTGAGTCCGTAGCCGCCCCGGGGGTTCGGTCCGACATCCAATTCAGCACGTCGCGCTTCGGGAACCGCCTGACCCAGCGGATGCTTGATCAAGACATGCTTGAAGCGCTCCTGTCCATAGCGCCACGCCGATCGATCCTCACCCAAGCGCTTCGTCAGATCCGCGAGCGCCTCTCTCAAGCTCGAGCGCAGGAGATCGTCTCGCCCCGCAACCGGATCCGCGCCGAAGCGGGCGTCGGGTGCCGTCAGCCATTGGACCACCCGTGTCATGGATATCGTTTTGATGAGAGCGCGTGCTTCCGCAGGTACCATCAGCGCCCGCACGTTCTCAGATAACTGCCGTTCCCACGATACGTAGATTGCCGCCTCGACCGAGTCTCGATCGAGCACGAAGTCCCACCGCGAGAGGTCGTCTATCACCCGACGAAGGCTGGGATCCGATACTTCCACGCGAGACAGGAGCCAGACCAGTTGACGCGCCGGAATCGAGAGCTCGTCGTGCTGCAGCGCCATCATGTCGGCCATCGAGAAGCGCTTGCCCGAGGCGAGGACTTCGTGGATGCGATTCGCGCGGTATGGATCCGCCCAGCTCCAGCCGACGGCGTTTCGATGACGGTATCCGTCAGGGACGAGATTGTGGTTGGCCGTGGTGATGTAGCCTTCATCCGGGTCGACCATCGACGGCAGCGCCTTGATTGGAAGATAGCCGTCCCACTCGTATCGACCGTCGCCAGGAACGGGAACCAGACCGCTCCAGTGTTGTCGAACAGGTGCGATGCCGACCGCTTGCCACCCGATCGTTCCGCGGAGGTCTGCCCACACCATGTTCTCGGCCGGCGTTCGACTGTAGGAGCAGGCGTCGCGAAACTCTTCCCAGCTCGTCGCCTGATTCATGCGCAGGCTCGCGAGATAGGGCGCTCCACCCTTCTCGAGCCAGCCTGCACGCAGCGCATACGCCTTGTGATTCGTCTCGTCCTCGTGCAACACCGGCCCATGTCGTGTGAACTTCAGCGTCACGTCGACCGGCTGGGCGCCCTTCACCCGGATCGTCTCTCGCTCCACGCGCATCGATTCCCAGGCTCCGCGGTATCGGTATTCGTTCGGGTTCGACGCTCGCGTCTCGTAGACGTACAGGTCCTCCATGTCGATCCCAAAGACCGTCAGACCCCACGCCCCATGCGCGTTGTGCCCGATCGACACACCCGGGAGCGCAGGCTCGCCACCGCCAATCACGTTCCAGCCCGGTGCGACCAGATGGACCAAGTACCGAAGCGACGGCGCCTGAAGCGCGCGGTGCGGGTCATTGGCCATGATGGGCGCGCCATGCTCGGTTCGCCGGCCACTGAGCACCCAGTTGTTGCTCCCGATGCCATCGGCGGGGACGCTGCTCGCCGGGTCTTGCGTCTGCGGCGCGCCCGACACAAAGGTCGGGCCTACACGTCTCCTGGCCAGGCCTACCGTCGTTGTTGCCAGGTCTTCCGGCTCGAAGGCGATGTCCGATCGATGTGCTCGATAGAACCGCAGGACATTGGCATCGAGCAGCGTGAGATCGAGCGCGGGGTCCGGCTCTAGAACGGGGTCACCGGGGTGGAAGTAGTACAGCTCCTTCACTTTGTCGGCGCCGATGGCTCGAACCGCTCGTGCAACAGTCAGCTCCTGCGTGAGATTCGAGAACAGGCCTTGGTGCCGCGACACGACGATCTCTGGTGTCCAGGGTTCCGGCCGGATGCCAAGGAGACGGAGCTCCATCGGCAGGCGAGAGTCGTCTTGCCGGACCTCGTCGATGTACGCGTTGATTCCCGCGGTGAACGCTTCGATGATCTGCTGGCCACGTGGGTGGTAGTGATTGAGCTCGCTGCCGAGGTCGCCACGGTATCGGAGCAGCCGCGCCCCGATGTCGCGATCGAGCTCGCGCTCACCGAGAATCTCCGCGATCGTGCCGGTTGCCCGCCGCCGCCAGATCTCCAACTGGAACAGCCGATCGCGCGCGGCATTGTAGCCCTGGGCAAAGAACACGTCGTGCTCGTTTCGAGCATAGATGTGCGCGATGCCCCAGGGGTCGACGGCGATCTCGACCGGCGCCCGAAGGCCGTCGACGTCGAGGGTGCGTCGCTCGGGAGCCGGTCTCGCGGAGAGCGCCGTGCCTGCGGCGAAGATCGCGACAAAGAGACGTAGCACCATGGCCTGCGATTCTACTGCAGGCCTCAGCGGAGCACGTCGAACCTGCGGGAGAACTTGACGGTCAGTGAGCGATCCGTGCGTTCCGGTCGGTCGAAGAGATCATAGAGGCCGCGTGTGTCGGTATAGACAATGAAGAGCCCGGTGTTGGCGGCCCGCAGCCACGCGAAGCGAAAGTTCATCGACCAGAGGTCTGCACGGTCGTTGTACTGCACGAGCGCCTGGACGAACGTGCGGGTGTTGAACGAATAGGAGGCCCGTGTCCTGACGAGGCTGGCGACGAAATCGCCCCATGGGAGATCGACATCGTTGCGCTCGTAGGTCACCTCTGTGGTCAGCGTTTCGCGCAGCCGCATCCGCAGCGTCGGGCTCACCGAGACGCGGTCGCCTCCGAAGAAGCCGCCGATGGTCGTCTCGACGTCGAGGCTGACCGGGGCACCCTGGTTCGTCATGAAGACGAGCTGCGCTTCTCCATGCTCGTACGTACCGGGCGGCACCACCACGTCAGGAAAGATCTCGAACGGTGTGCGCACACCTTCGTGCGTGAGGTTGAAGCCGGTGTGAACCTCGTAGCTGTTCTTGAGCTCCCAGTGATTGTCGATGTGCCAGTGGCCACTCTCCTGGAACCCGTCGAAGCCCCAGAAGCCTCGGTAGGACGTATGCGGGCGCAGCTCCTGGATGTTGAGGAAGCTCTTGGGACGAAAGCGTGTCATCAACCGCGCGTCCGGCTTACGGTACCCGCGACGGGTGAGGAAGCCGACCTCCGGGTTGAACTGCTCTCCCACCTCTTGATAGCCGAGCTCGATGTCGTAGCGCGGCAGATTCGTGCGCGACCGCACGTTGAACGCGACATCGTCCTCGTCTACGCCCGGTGTCTGCGTTTTGGCCACGAAGCTCGAGAGGACGGTATGCTGCCCAACTCCCCATTGGCCATCAACCGCGTACGTACGGTTGTAGTCGTCGGACGAGGCCAGGCTGCCCGTGCCCTGGCGGTTCACGACGAGCACACCCACCGATGAGCGGTTCGGCAGGTCACGGCTCACTCGGGCGACCGAGAAGTTGTTTCCTGGCGTACGATCCTGGAACTCGTCGGTTTGCATGTTCAGCAACCCGATGTTGTATGGACCCCTCTTGCCGGACAAACGAGCGCCACCGAGAATGGGAATGGCTTGACCCGCTTCGCTGATGCCGATACGCCGGCTGAAGAAGAGATCCACCTCGCCAGGGTTGCCCACCGAGAAGAAGCCAGCATTCTCGAGGAAGAACGACCGCTTCTCTGGGAAGAACAGGTCGAATCGATCGAGATTCACCTGCTGATCGTCCACCTCCACCTGAGCGAAATCGGTGTTGACGGTCGCATCGAGCGTGAGGCTTGGCGTCACGTTGTACTTGGCGTCGACGCCGACGTCGCCGAGAAGATCGCTGTCGACGGGCTTCTCACCCGACGCGACCACGTTCCCGAGGGCGTAGGGCGTCACCGTCAGCTGACGAATGCTCGGCGTTTGGAGACCCGAGACGGTCCCGGCCAGCGACAACCTGTAGAGGTCGTACTGCCGCGGGATCGGCGCCCAGTAAGAGCGCTCGTTGCGGCGCCGGATGTTTCGCTGGAAGTTCACGCCCCATGCCTGATCGGTGCCACCCGGAAAGCGCAGCGTGCGAAAGGGGATGGCGAACTCGGCGCTCCAACCGGTGTCGTTGATCTTCGTACGGACCCACCAGGCGCCATCCCAGTTCAGATTGAAACCGCCGCCGGAGCCGGACTGCTGGGTCTGGCTCCGGCCGAGACCGCCGCCCCCTTGGCCCTCGTTGGTGACCTGTCCGTCGTATTCGATGCCAGCTGGATTGGTTCCAAAGACGAACCCGTTGAGGCGATCGCTGTACGTGTCGAAGATCATCTGGAAGCTATCGGTCTCATCCAGCGGTGCGTCACGGCGCGCGTCGGAGACGATGATCGACCGAGGGGCGCGGTCGTAACACACCACGCCAACGTACAGTGTGTTGTCGGTGAAGAGCAGGCGCACCTCGGTGCGCTCGGAAGCTGGCTGTCCCTCGTTTGGCTGCTCCTGCCAGAAAGAGGTGGCCACGGGTGCATCGTGCCAGATGGCCTCGCCGAGGACTTCGCCATCGATCACCGGATCTTCATCGACGCGCATCGCCGTCGTCGACGGGCGGCCACCCGTGGATGACGAGCCGCCGCCGACCTGGAGATCTTGCGCGAGCGTGGAGGTGGCCGCCGCGATCGAGACAAGAGCCGCGAGTAGAGTAGCGATCGGCCGCCCGAGCAGGTGGACGTCTCCGCATCGGACGCCAACAGTTGAGTCCCGAGAGGCAGGCATGTCGGTGTGACTACGACGGGCAGGGCTGCGGCGCAACATGGTGGCGTCTCGAGACGTTTCGAGCTGCAAACCACGGTCGTACGCATCCCGCAGGTCTTGTGCGATCTGTTCAGGAGGGGTTTCCTGTTCCGGCACCGCGACCACATAGTATGCTCTTCGCAAAGGTGGACCGTGGCGCTGTGACAACTCTCGAACGCGACGAGCGGTTCATGCATCTCGCAATGGACGAGGCTCGCAAGGCGGCCGATAAGGGCGAGGTCCCGATTGGTGCGGTTGTCGTTCTCGATGACGAGATCATTGGCGCCGGCCACAATCGACCGATCACGGCATCGGATCCCACGGCGCATGCCGAGATCGAGGCGCTGCGCGCTGCGGCGTCGCGCATCGGGAACTACCGGCTCACGAGCGCGGAGCTCTTCGTCACCGTCGAGCCCTGTCTCATGTGTGTCGGTGCGACCGTGCATGCACGGGTCGCGCGGGTTGTCTTTGGTACGCGCGAGCCGAAGGCTGGGGCGGCCCGCTCCACGATGCGAGCGTTCGAGCATCCGGCCCTCAATCATCGGGTCGAGGTGGTCGAGGGCCTGCTCGAGCAAGAGGCCCGAGGCTTGTTGCAGGAATTCTTTCGTGCACGTCGGCCGGAGGCTCCCGGGTCGGTCGACACGGCCGCCACCCATCGTTCACGCAACTCCATGTGATTGTGTTGTTTAGCGCGTGAATTCGCTGTGATAAGATTAAGAGTCTTGCCTTGCGGAGAGGTACCGAAGTGGTCGTAACGGGGGCGCCTCGAAAGCGCTTTGTCGGGTGATGAGCCTGGCACGTGGGTTCGAATCCCACCCTCTCCGCCAACTCGCCTTCGGCGAGTTGGCGCATCGGCTGGTCTTCCCGTTTGGCGCGACGTGCGCTGCACGTCGCGACCGGCACCGAATCCCACCCTCTCCGCCAAATTATCTACTTTAGAATCAATAGTTTAACGATATAGCCCCGCCGTCCGGGTGCAACGCCGCCGATCTTCGCTGCGTTCTTCGCCTTTGAGATCGCGGTAAATACGCCAGTTTGGGCCACGTGGGTGCCTTGAATAGCCCACGTGGGTGCCTTCAGCACCCTGTCAGCTGTCGACCAAGGGGGCGTGTGTGCTTAGGTCGAGCCGCGTACCCTGCCGCGCGAGCTTGACTGTAAATTCGTTTTGGGAGCATTATACTTTCACGTGTTTAGGGACCAACATTCCAGATGCGGATCATTGCCAAGAGAGCTCTGCGGGAGTTCTGGGAGCGGCATCGCGATGCTGAGGAGCCGCTTCTGGCTTGGTATCGGGAGGTCGAGCAGGAAGATTGGGACACGCCGGCGAAGGTCAAAGAGAAGTATCGAAGTGCCAGCATCGTGGCCAATAACCGTGTGGTCTTCAACATCAAGGGCAACAGCTACCGGCTTGTTGTGAAAGTCAACTACGGGGCTCGTATCGTGTTCGTTCGCTTCGTCGGCACTCACGCGGAGTACGACCGGATCGACGTGGAGGAGGTGTGAACATGGGCAAAATCAAGGCGATTCGGAGCGAGGCTGACTACAACGCCGCGCTCGCTCGCATCGAAGCGCTCATGGACGCCGAGCCCGATACCCCTGAAGGCGATGAGCTCGATGTCCTGGCTGATCTCGTTGAGCACTACGAAGAGAAGCATGTCCCGATGGGCTTTCCCAGCCCAGTCGCGGCCATCGAGTTTCGTTTGGAACAGGCGGGCCTCGCACCACGAGATCTCATCCCGTTCATCGGCAGCCGAGCCAAAGTCTCGGAAGTGCTCTCGGGCAAGCGACCGCTGACGATGCCAATGGCGCGTGCTCTCCACGAGCACCTAGGAATTCCGGCCGCGGTGCTTCTGCAGCAGCCGGGTGCCGATTTCGATACGGAGATCGAGACGCTCGAGTGGGACCGCTTTCCGATCAAGGCTATGGCCAAGGCGGGATGGATTCCTACAGTCCGAAATCTAGCCGCTCGTTCTGAGGAGTTGGTGCGCGACCTGATCAAGCAGGCCGGTGGCCCGACGGTCGCGTGTGCGGCACTCTACCGCAAGAGCCATCAGACACGAGCTAACGCGAAGACAGATCCGTTTGCCCTCAAGGCGTGGTGTTGGAAAGTGCTGGGTGACGCCAATCGCGAGAAGCCGTCCGTGATGTATCGCCCAGGGACAGTGACGCTCGAGTTTCTTCGCCAGCTCGCTCAGCTCAGCTGGTTGGAGGAGGGGCCGCGCCTAGCGAAAGAGTCCCTTGCCAAGCACGGCATCCCGCTTGTGATTGTCGCTCATCTTCCCAAGACGTACTTGGACGGTGCTGCGTTGAAACTCGGTGACGGAACTCCCGTCATCGGGTTGACGCTGCGCTACGACAGGCTGGACAATTTTTGGTTCTGCCTACTGCACGAGCTCGCACATGTCGGATGGCACATGGACATCGATGGCCAAGCGGCGTTCGTGGACGATCTGTCCCTGCGTGACGTCGGTGGCGCGCCGGACGATCCCCGGGAAGCGCAGGCAGACGAATGGGCCGAGGAAGCGCTGGTTCCTCGAGCCATTTGGGAGTCGAGTGCTGTACGGGCGGAGCCGACGGCGATGTCCGTCATCAGCCTCGCCAATGCGCTCAAGGTGCATCCCGCTATCGTCGCCGGAAAGATTCGGCACGAGCAGCGGAATTACCGCTTGCTTTCACAGTTCGTCGGAATAGGTGCTGTGCGGCATCACTTCGGGAAGCCGGGGCCCTCTTCATCTCGTCGGAACAATCGGAAGACTCAGTGAGGCTCCATGGCTCGACGCATGACCCTGGCTCAGTTCAAGAGCCACCTGCAGCAGCAGGGCAATCAGCGACGTCAAGCAATCAATCGCTACAACCAGGTTGTTCAGAGTCACAACCGTAAGGTCAAGACGGCGATCGACAGCTACAACCGCGAGGTGCGCGCCTACAATCAGCGGCTCCGCGCCAACCAGCAGCGTGTGCAGCAGGCCATCCGTCAGCTGCAATCTAGGCCGGTCGTGGTGACGCGCTACGTCACGTTCCGAACCTCAGTCGAGACCCTGCACCGGTCTTACGTTGCCCTCGACCGCGACCAGGGCTACGCGGCAGAGATGGGCGAACTACTCGATCTATCCGAGCGCGAGAACGCCAACAGCCTCGACGTGATGAATGCCCTGCTGAACGAGCAGGGCGCGCAACTCGCCGGCGACGACTTGGCCAGGTTGAAGGACACCCGCATCACGGGCGAGCTTGTGACGCTCTCGCCGGATCTCGATAGCCGCTGGCGCGGCGCACTCTTCGCCCTCGACCCACGAAATCCCGACGCCTCGCGGCACTTCTGCACCAGCTCCCGCGAGATTTTCACCGAGATTCTCGAGAAGCGCGCGCCGGATGACGCCGTGCTGCAGACGTTTCCTGATTGCGCCAAAACAAAGGACGGCCGCCCGACACGTCGCGCCAGGATTCAGTTCGCGCTGCACGAGAGGGGATTGCTCACCGCTCCGCTCGAGCAGTTCATCGATGACGATGTCGAGAACATCATCGAGCTGTTCAAGGTGTTCAACTCAGGCACCCACGGCGAAGCCGCGAGTATCTCGTTCCCGAGCCTCGTGGCCGTCAAGACGCGCGTTGAAGATGGCATCGTCTATCTGAGTCGCGTGTTCGCCTGAGGCCCGGGGTGAGGCGGACCACTTCGCACGAACATGCCCGTAAGAGCCGAGATCCTGAAGGCGCTCGCCGACTTCATCGCCAACGAAGGCGGGATGAAGTTCCAGCATTTGGCAGTCGCCCTTGGCCGCATGCGGTGGCCGGAGCTGATTGCCTCCGAGCGCAGGGCTGACCTCGGGCTTGACGCCTATGCCAGCGCGCTCCTGTCGGCTGACGGCGTCGGCAAGGGGCTGGCCTCATCTACGACGCCAACACTCGAGAAGATCGTTGCCGACGCCGAGAGGGCAACGAAGCACTACGGCGACCTGAAGTCACTGATCTTCGTCACGCCGGACACGGTCAGCAGGAAGAAGCAAGGGCCATGGGTGACGGAGATTCGCTCCAAGTACGGCCTTGAGCTCACCGTCATCGAGCGCGAGGACATTGTCACGTCGCTGATGTTGCCGGCGGGCGTGATGCTCTGCCGGAACTTCCTGCACCTGGACATTCCGGTCGAGCCCGGCCTTGCCGAAGAAGTCGCGCGGATAAAGGCGGCGGTGGCCGAAAGTGCCGCCAATCTCGCGGCGCGGGTCAAAGGGCCGATGATCGCCCTGCGGGCGCACAGGCTCGAGGCCAATGGTGCCGAAGCCGTCGATGTCTTCACCGTGAACGACATCCGCACAGCACTCTGCCAGAACCGGCGCATCGTGCTCGAGGCGCCGGCGGGCCGTGGCAAGACCACCACGCTCGTCCAGCTCGCGAGCGACGTGCAAGCCGGCCAGATCCCCATCTTCATCGACCTGCCAGGGTGGGTCGTTTCTGGACGCGGCATTCTGGAGTTCATTTCCGGCACGCCGCAGTTTCAGGCGCAGGGGCTCGACGCGGGCGCGCTCGCCCGCGCCCAGACCGCTGAGCAGCTCTGGTTCCTCCTGAACGGGTGGAACGAGGTTGCCGAGTCCAGCTCCGAACGGGCCGAACAGGCGCTGCGCGACCTCGACCTGCACTTCCCCCGTGCAGGTATCGTCGTCGCAACCCGGATGCATCATCTGGTCCCGCCGCTGCCGGGCGCGGTCCGGCTGCGTCTGCTTCCGCTGCTCCGGCGCGAGCGGGCCGCGTACCTGGCCGCGCGCCTGGCCGCCAAGGCTCGCGGACTGCAAGCGCTGCTCGATGCAAAGCCAGTCCTCGACGACCTGACGCGGACGCCCTTCATCCTTTCGGAGGTGGCCTCGCTCTTCGAAGCGGGAGTGCCGATTCCTGAGACGAAGATGGGCGTGCTCGGCGCCGTTACCGAGCTGCAGGAGAAGGGCGAGCATCGCAACGCCTTGCAGGGAGCGCCTCTGTTCGGCCGTGCCAGCGACTACCTGGAGGCGCTCGCGACGGAGATGACCCGGCGCGGCGCTGTCTCGCTGCCTGAAGAGGATGCCCGCGCCATCACGGTTGCCGTCGCAACGGACCTGGCGTCGCGCAATCAGATCGCCGATGTGCGGGAGCCTGCGGCCGTCCTTGCCGCGCTGTCCGCTCACCACGTCCTTGAGCGCGCGGATTATCCGGGCGTGTCGTTTCGCTTCGGCCATCAGCAGTTTCAGGAGCGCTACGCAGCGCTTGGCATCGCGGGCAGCCTCTTTGCCCTGGCCGAGGGCGATGCCGACGGGCTGCGCCGCTACACTTCCCATTACGTCAACGAACCCGCCTGGGCGGAGTCGCTGCGCATGGTCGCCGAAACACTCGGCATCGCGACCGGCCATGCGGAAGCTGACAAGCGCCAGGTCCGCGCCGGGCGGGAGCTTCTCGAGATGGCGCTTGCCGTCGACATCGTCTTCGCCGGTGAACTCGCGCATCTGTGCGGAGCGGCTGTGGGGGTTGATGCTCGGCAAGCATTTGGCGGCCGACTGCGCGCACTTCATGCCGGCCCTGATGCGAGGTTCCGCGACCTCGCGGTCGCGGCTATGCTGGCAACCGGCTCGGACGACTTTCAGGACATCGTCGCTCCCCTCCTGTCGTCGGCAGACCGGGAAACGAGGCTCGGCACGTATCGCCTCTGGCCGGACTTCAGTGTCAGCAGCCTCGGTCCAGAATGGCGCAAAGTCGTGAGTGCATGGCCTGACGACGTGCGAGCGGACTTCGTCTCGGAGATGCTGCACAATGGGCTCAACCCCGAGGCCGCGGCTTTCGCTGCTGCCGACAAGAGCGCCGTCGTGAAGACGGCATGCGCGGAAGCGCTTGCCTGGACCGGGTCGGACGATGCACTGGCGAGTGTGCTCGGCAGCATGGACGCGCCGGCCTTCGAGGCCTTCGCGCTTGATCACATCGACCAGGTGCCAGCCGCACTTCGCGCCAACGCAGTTGCCGCGCTGAAGGAGTTCATCGCCGAGACGAAGGACGAGCTCAAGCGTCTACGGACTGCGCTGAACCTGATTGAGGCTGGAGAGGTCGGCTGGGACGATGTCGTGAAAGGCGCGCTCGCGGCGCTGCGTCCCGAAGATATGCGGAACGCGGAAAGCCACTACATCCAGCCAGCCGTCGAACATCTGCACAAGGCCGATCCGGCGTGGGTAAGCGAATGGCTCGCCGTGCAGGTCGGCGAAGGCGTTCTCTACCACGCCGACCACTGGCTGACGTTCGCACCCGCCGTACCCGAGGCCCTGGTGGACAAGTACGTGGGCCGCCTCGAAACCGAGGACCTCAAGCACGCGCGGTTCGAAGGGATGATTCGGGTCATCGCCGGCGGCGCGACCCCGACGCTGGCAGCTCGCATATATGCGAAGGTGCGTGAGCTGCGCGGCAAGGTGGAAGCGGAGCCAGAGACCCGTCCCGAGCTCGAGTGGGCCATCTTGAGGCAACTCGAAGCGGCCTTCCGCGCGCTCCCTGACGACGTCGCGGTAGCAGGCATCCTCGCATCCATTACCGGTACGGGTGAGCCCATCGACATCATCGTGGCCGCGCACCTCCTCCGCAAGGTCGGGCGGCGCAATGACACGCCGCTGCAGCTCGGCGACCTGAGCCTGAAGGCACGTCTGCGGAAGTACCTGAAGGGAAACCTCGAGACCGTCTTGAAACAAGACGACTTCGACGGCCAGGACAAGGCGAACCTGGCGTCAGCGCTCGCGCAGCTTGGCCACGCCGAAGACATGCCCGACCTTGTCACCCTCATCAAGGCCGATATCGAACGTGTGCGACGCGGCCGAAAGGCGAGGGCCGACGGAGATCGTGGTCCGCTTGGCAATGGCGGGAGCATGAGCTATTCCGGTTGGCATGTTGAGGCCGTTCTCCAACTCGACCCCGCGGGTGCGCAGCAGGTGCTCGTCGGCCTGTTGCCGCAGCCGGAGTATGCCGTCGATGCCGCGCAGGCGATGGCCCGTGATTTCCATCCGAAGCCAGAGCGCGCATTCGACAGGAAGTTTCGCTACGAGCTGATGTGGGCTGCTCGCGAAGGACTTGCTCCCGCACTGCCCGACAATGCCCGCCGTGAGCGCTACGCTGAGGCTCTGAACGCCGAAATCGCGCGCCTCCTAATGCTGCCGGAAAACGAACGGCCGATGCGGGAGCTGAAGGAGCTCGCAAAGGCGCTCGCCGCGATCGACGGTGGCGCCTCGGCGGCGGTCATCGTGGAGGTCATGGCGCTTCCGGCCTCATGGGATGAATACACCCGCGCCGATGCCGTTGAGCTCTTGCTGGCCAGCGGTGTGGTGGTGCCTTCAGCCGCTGCCTTCGGTATCGTTGACTCTATCCTGAAGCGTTCGGAAAAGTACGGGCTGCAGGATTCCGAGAAATACCTGTTCCAGCGCGCAGTCGCACTGTGTGCTTTCGTTGACGAGCCCGCGAAGGGCGTTGCGAAGATGCGCGAGGCCATCACAGCGCGCCGCCTGTACTGGTACGACCTGCGCGAGATCGTGATTGCGCTTGGCGAGAGCCGATCCGACGCGGCCCTCGACTATCTTCTCGAACTCGCCTCAGACCCGAACCTCTTCGAGGCATGCGAGGAGAACCTCATCAACGCCTTCGCGGCGCTTGATACGCCACGCGCACGCGAGGTTCTCCTCGGGCTCATCGAGCCGGGAGCGGGTGGCATCACCCTGCCACCACGGCCACACCGCGAGGATGTGCTCGTGGCCCGCATCAGCGACCTCGCCTGGCGCGAGCCCGCCATCGCGCGGCGCCTCATCGCCTTGTGCGAGCGCGACCTTCCCGACCTCAATCGGCACCTCCTCTGCAAGGTGATGAACTGGCTTGGGACGGCTGAGGCACGTGCGGGGGCGCTAAATCTCATCGACGACAGCAAAGGCTGGGGAGCGATTCCATGGGGTGTCCGCGAGCTTCTCGAAGGCGCCTTCGTTGAGCGCAGGCCGTACGGGGACAGCCCCGGCGTCTTCACGCAGCATGCGCGCGCGTCGAATGAGCTCCGCACGTCGTTGTTCAAGATGGCAAACAGGGACGCGAAACGCCGCAAGTCCGCCTTTGGGCTGCTCGGCCAGATCGAAGAATGGCGTCTTGAACGCGGCCGTCCGGCGGGCGAACCGCGCCATCCCGATTTCCAGTCTGGCTCCCCTTGGCCGCCGATGGAGCCGGCATGACGTTGCTAAGCCGTGACGGCCGTTCCGTCACAATCTGATCGCTGTCGCAAGGTTTCAGAGCCAGATCGGGGAGTCCGGCCGGTTGGTGCAACCAGGTGCAAGGCGCCGCGGCAGCGATGGGCATTCACGGCACTCTCGGCAACGTGGTTTCTGTAAGTTACAGATTCTAAAAGGTTCTGCCGGGTTCGAATCCCACCCTCTCCGCCAATAAGCCCTTATTTTTCAAGTATTTGTATTGATGGGCACCTGCGCGGGCCACGTGGGTGCTCGCGCACCCGTTCGTCGGCCCTGCGGTCCTTTGTTTTCAAAGACTTACCTGGCCACACGGGTTCTGGTGCAACGCGTGATTTCCTCTTCTGCGCCCGCCCCGCACAGGACCGCTCGCGCGTTGTCGTGAAACGCATCTCATCCTTGCTGTGCTTTGGGGCGATCGATGGCGGGCCGCGGTCTACAATGAACATCGGCGACACCGCCATGGACCTGCAGCAGAAGCGTAACGACATCCTCCGCATAGCGTCACAGTACGGGGCGTACAACCTCCGCGTGTTCGGTTCCGTCGCGCGTGGCCACGACCGCGCGCACAGCGACGTCGACGTGCTGGTAGATATGGACCCCGACCGTTCGTTGCTTGACATCGTGGGGCTTGGCCAGGATCTCGAAGCCCTGCTTGACCGCAAGGTGGACGTGGTGACCGGCGCGAGCCTACACCCAGCGCTCCGCGAGCGCATCCTGGCGGAGTCGCGACCGCTGTGAAGGACGAACGGGTCTACCTCGGTCACATCCGCGACGCCATCAACGACATCGAGCAGTACACATCGGTGGGCCGCGACGCGTTCATAGCCGAGCGGATGCGCCAGGATGCCGTCATTCGCAAGCTTGAGATCATTGGCGAGGCCGTCAAGCAACTCTCCGCTACTACGAGGGAACGTCGTCCGGAGATCCCTTGGAAGCAGATCGCCGGAATGCGCGATCGTCTCACGCACGATTACTTCGGTGTGGACCTCGCGTTGGTTTGGCGTGTCGTGGAGCGAGACCCGCCTACGCTGAAGGCAGCCGTTGCCGCCTTGCTCTAACGGCCCCCAGCCAGCCATCTGCTCGCAGATCAGCACGCAGTATGTTGAGATCAGCACGCAGTATTGCGTTGTTGCCTGAAGCAAGGTATCGTCATACTTGCCTAAAGCAAATATGACCGACAAGCGACGCGACCCCGAGCACTACGTGCCGTTGACGCCGATCGCGTTCGAGATTCTGCTAGCCGCCGCGGAAGGCGAGCGACACGGGTACGACGTGATGTTGGCGATCGAGCGCAGAACTGGCGGACGCCTCAGCCCGAATCCCGGCACTCTGTACCGCGCGCTCGACCGCCTTGTGCATGAGGGGCTGCTCGAGAAGACGACGCGCAGCGATCCGCAAGATTCAGAACCGCGGAAGCTCTTTCGCCTCTCTCGCCTCGGCGCGCGCGTGGCGGCTGCCGAAGCCGCGCGCCTCGCGGACCAGGTGGGCGCTGCACGTCGACTGCTCAAGCGATTTGGCAACGTGTCATGAACAACGAGCGCTGGTTGTGTCTCGCCGATCGCATCTTCCGCTGGCTTCTGTACGTCTATCCCAAGCCGTTTCGTGACCAGTACGCGGACGACATGGCCCGGGTGTTCCGGCTCCGATGTCGACGTGCCGCCGGCGAACGAGGTGGCATCGCGGCCGGGTGGACGTGTGCAAGGGGACTGTCAGATCTTGTCGCAAGCGGCCTGATCGAACGCGTGCTCCAGCGGCGGGAATCGAGAGTTGATTCGCAGGTACGAGTATCCGAGGGTGACACCATGGTGAGCAGGATTAGGCAGAATCTTGGCTATGGATGGCGCACGTGCCGGCGGCGGCCGGGATTCGCGCTCGTGCTGACTGCGACGCTCGCGCTCGGAACCGGCGCGACGATTTCTCTGTTCAGCATCGTCGATGCGGCGCTCGTGCGTCCCCTGCCGTATCCAGAAGCCGATCGCATTGTGTCGCTGCTGCAGCGCGATTCGCGATTCGGCTTGGCGCCGTTCGCGCCGCCGTATCTGCAGGATTTGCGCGAACGGACGACCAGCTACTCGCATCTCGCCGGCTTCTCGTCCACGTGGGATGTGACGCTGACCAGGGTCGGGGAGCCTCGCAGGGTGCCAGCCGCGTTCGTCTCGGATCAGCTGCTCGCCATTACTGGAATCGGTTTGGAACAAGGCCGCGACTTCATGCCCGAGGAGCACAAAGCCGGAGGCAGACCGGTGGCGCTCGTCACACGCGGGTTCTGGGATCGCACCTTTGGCCGCGGCGTGTTGTTGAACGGGCAAATTGTTCGCCTCGACGACAAATCGTTCACGATCGGAGGTATTCTGGCGGAGCCTGCGCATCTGCCCGTCACGGCATCCATCGTAAACCGCGACAGTACTCGCGCGCAGGTGTGGCTGCCGTTCGTGCACAATCCGCTCGCGCAGGTCCGCACGATTCCGTTCATGAACGTCATGGCGCGGCTGAAGCCTGGAATCGCAGCCGCGCAGGCGGAGGCGGAGCTCCAGAGCGTCGGCGGGACGCTGCACCGCCAGGCCGGAGACGCCAGGCAGCCCGCTGACTTCGCGGTGATCGCCACCAGCGACCTGATCTCACGCGACTCGCGCCGCATAGTTCTGGTGCTGTTTGGGGCGGCGCTGTGTCTACTGCTGATTGCGTGCGTCAATGCCGCAAACCTCCTGCTGGCTCGCGCGTCGGCGCGTCAACAGGAGCTCGAAGTACGCGCCGCGTTGGGCGCATCGCGTGGCCGCATCACGGAACAGCTGCTGACGGAGAACCTGTTATTTGCCGCAGGCGGATCGCTTGGCGGTCTCCTTCTTGCCTGGTGGTTGCTGTTATCAGTGCCGGCGCTGGGAATTGGCAATCTCCCGCCGACCGCTGAGATTGGAATCGACCTGCGCGTCGCCAGCTTTGCCGTGTTGCTGTCGGTGATGACGACGATGCTGTTTGGGCTCGCGCCAGCGTGGCTGTCGTCGAAGACCACGGCGACGGTGACGCTCAGGGAGGGGCGCCGAACGGTCGGCGGGTCGAGCCGTGCGCGTAACGTGCTGGTCATCGTCGAGGTTGCTCTCGCATTGACGCTGCTCATCGGCGCGGGGTTGTTGTCGCGCAGCCTGTGGCAGCTGACCAATGTGCCGACCGGTTTTCAGGCTGAGGGTGTGCTTGGTCTTCCGGTGGCGGTGCCCGAATCACGCTACGCGACGGCCGCTGCGCGTCGCGTGTTCTTCGCCAAGGCGTTCGGCCGCCTCGCCGAGCTTCCGGGCGTGCAACGTGTGTCGGCTGTCAACCGGGTCCCGTTGGCTGGATCGAATGTTTATGTCGGAATGGAGATAGAGGGGCAGCCCTCCGCAGGAGAGCCGCCCGCCATGGACCGGCGTGTCTCGTTTCCCGGTTACTTCGAGCTCATGGGTATCCTGCTCATGCGCGGCCGCGATTTCGAATCGGCCGACGATGCGGAGAGAGCCGAACCCGTGGCCATCGTGAATGAGATGGCCCTGCGTCGATACTGGCGCGGCGGCGACGCGCTTGGCCGGCGTGTGCGATTGATGCTGCGGAACGGCCCAGGCCCATGGCTGACGATCGTTGGCGTCGTCGGTAACGTGCAGCACCACGAGCTTGCTCAGCCGCCGCAGCCGGAGGTGTACGTTCCTTATGCACAGGCGTCCGTCGAGAGCATGGTGGTGCTCCTGCGCACCGGAGCCGATCCGGCGGCGCTCCTGCCGGAGGCAAAGGCGGCCATATGGGCGCTCGATCGCGATATGCCGCTCGATGGGGCCGGCCTGCTCAGTGATCTTTTGTTCGACGCCAGCGCCCAGCAGCGCTTCCGCGCTCTCGTGCTCAGCGCGTTTGCCGTGCTCGCTCTCGGCCTGGCGACAATCGGCATCTATGGCGTCATGTCGTATTCAGTCGCGCGTCGCAATCGCGACATCGGCGTCAGGGTTGCGCTCGGCGCGCAATCGCGCGATATCCTCCACATGATTCTTCGCGAAGGCCTAGCGCTGACCGCCATCGGCCTGGTAGCGGGTGTGGCGGCGTCGCTGGCGCTGTCTCAGATGTTGGCGGGTCTGCTGTTTGGCGTAACGGCCACTGATCCACTGACGTTTGCCGGCGCGGCCGCCGTGCTGACGGTGGTAGCGTTGGTGGCCAGCTATGTTCCGGCACGCCGTGCGGCTCGCCTCGATCCGATAGCGGTCCTGCGCCTGGAATGATGCGGTCTAAGACGGTCTAAGACGGTCTAAGACGCAAGGCGCGTCTGCTCGCTAACGGCACTTCGAGTTCCCGTTCTCTTAGCGACGCCAGCATGCTCGGCGGATTAGTACGCTTCGACGTCTTCGACGTCGACCACGTCCACATCTTGCACGTGCTCGTCGATGACCCGGTTGCATCGCTGCGCCAATCCTGACGCTCGAATGCCTTCACACACTGTCCTGACCCCGCAACCACGCTCTACCTCGGTGCAATCCGGTGCAAGGCGCGACGGCATCGCCGGCATTTACGGCAACCCTGGCACTTTAGAATCTGTAACTTACTGATTCTAAAGGAGCTGACTGGGTTCGAATCCCACCCTCTCCGCCACCTCGCCTTCGGCGAGTTGGCGCATCGGCTGGTCTTCCCGTTTGGCGCGACGTGCG
>WHTT01000051.1:0-8447 GCA_009377605.1 Luteitalea sp. | reverse complement strand
CTGCACGTCGCGACCGGCACCGAATCCCACCCTCTCCGCCATTCCAAGTTGTTCCACTGAAGTAACTTAAATTTCTCAGTCTGCTTCACTGTACCTGAAACAGGTACAGCGGCGGCACGTGGGTGGGTTTCCCACCCATATCAACCTCCCTTACTCTCGATTGGATCCGCGCATCCATGACGCCTGACAGCTTGGGCACACGAGGGCGGGCTCGCCACGAACGAGGAGGAGAGGCGTTCATTGCCAGATCGGCGTTGATGGTTATTGACGGTGGAGTTGAGCCGCCGCGAGGCGAAGCCGAGCGGTCGGCTCGAACGACTTGTTGTACGCCCAGGGTTGCCAACCCGAGTCTCGCTTGCTACCAAGGCACGCCTTAGCCGAGCTGCTCGGCAAGCGCGACAATGATGCCCTCAGGCCCGCGGATGTAGGCTAGCCGGTATGTGTCCTCGTACTGCATTTCGCCAATGAGCGCGGCCCCGTGGGCGCGCATGCGCGCAACGACAGCGTCGATGTCATCGACGGCGAACATGACGCGACGGATGCCCAGCGTGTTCATCGGCGCGTCCACCGGCCCAAACCTGATCGCGTTGGGCGTGTGGAACTTGTCCAGCTCAATGCCCTGACCATCGGGAGTCCGCATCATCGCGAGGGTAGCCCGGACATCCTTGAGCCCGATCAGGCTCCCGACCGAAGGCCCTTCGACTGTCGTTTCGCCCTCCAGCTTGAGGCCCAGTTCGATGAAGAACGCCTTGACGGCTTCGAGATCGTCGACAACGATGAGGACGTTGTCCATCCGTTTAAGCGTCATATCCTTCCTTCGCTCGCTTCACTGCTGATGCCCGAGCCAACAGAAATCGAACCGTCACTGGGCCGGACTTCTTGCGAGTATCGTCGAGCGGGTTCTGAACGGGTGAACGCTCGAAAGCCACTGCGGCGTTACTCGCGATTGATCCGCGTGTTTCAGCTGCAGCTCATACGATTCACCGAAACATAATGGCCCGCGCTGTGCGGTTGTTGGACGCACGCGCTCATGCCCCAGCCCTACTTGATCCCAACGACCATCGAGTCCGGTCCGAGGAGCGGCTCGACGCGCGTTGTAGAGAATCCGGCGTCCTTCATCCAGGCTGCGCAATCAGCGCCGGTGTAGTCGAAGCCGGCCGGCGTCTCGATGAGCATGTTCAGGCTCATCATCAAGCCGAAGGCATTCTTCGATCGATCGTCGTCGATGATGGCCTCGTACACGACCAGCGCTCCGGCAGCCGGGATCGCCTCGAACGCCTTTCGGATCAGCATCTTCTTCGTGGGCAGATCCCAGTCGTGCAGAATGTGTCCCATCAGCACGACGTCGGCTTTCGGGAGATCGTGATCGAAGAAGCTGCCGGCGACGAAGGACACGCGGTCCGCGACGCCTGCGGCCCTGGAGTACTCCTCAAACACCGGCGCCACATCAGGCAGGTCGAATCCGATGCCACGAAGGTGTGGGTTCGCCAGGGCTATCTGCACGGCCAGATCGCCCTGCGCCGTGCCGACATCGACGAACGTGTGGTAGTCCTTCCAGGGAAAGATGCGCGCGATCGTCATGTTGGCGCCGTGGCTGAGGCCGGTCATCGCAGCGAGGAACGCCTTCAGCCGCGCCGGATCGGCGTAGAGCGTCTCGAAGAGACCCGGGCCACCCGTTTTGAGCTCGTTTTGCGGCTGTCCCGTGCGTAGCGCTTCGGTGAGGTGACTCCAGAAGGGGTAAAGGCGCGCGTTCGCCATCTCGAGGACGCCGCCAATGTAGGACGGCTTCTTTCGGTCGAGGAACAGATCCGTCTCCGGCGTGTTCCCGTAGCTGTCGCCCTCGCGTTGCAGGAAGCCGAGCGCCACGAGGGTGTCGAGAAAATCGCGCGCGGAGCGAGAGTGCAGACCAAGCCGCCCGCTGAGAACATCCAAACGCTCGGGGCCATGCGCCAACTCAGTGAAGACGCCCATCTCGATAGCACTCAAGAGCGTTTTCGAGGGCCAGAACGCGAGGCCCGTCTGCAGGATCTTGTCAGGGGTCGGTTGTTCGCGCATTCGCTTCTCCCAAGTCGGAATTGAGGTGCCCGTACGGTTCTGGGTGCATCCCTTCGGCCGAGCCTGCCCAGTAGGCAGCGACCACTTGCTTTCTCCGATACGTCTGGCGCGCCCCGAAGAATAACGCGAGACAGCCCACTACGTTCCGTCGGAAGTGCCCGGGTCCACGCCCGTTGGAGCATGAGGCGCCGGGAAGGGTAGATTAGGGTGGGTCCGTAACGACTAGTCGCCAAGTGTATTTCCACCGGCTCGACCGCGGATAGAAAGCCCCTTCGGCGTCAGGTGTTCGGTCGAACTAGCGGGCCCGGTGGGCAGAGCTTCCCGGGCAGCTCATCGCCGGCTTATCGAGTCTGCTGCGGGTCCTCGGATGAATCCAGCAACGGTCGGTCGAAAGTCGGCCGCGGCTCGTCAAAGAATGTACCGGCCAGTCATGGTCGGGCTGGGGAGCGCGTCACCAGGATCTCGCGTACGATGCGGGGCAGCGGAGGCTCGGTCCTCGGTGCAATTCGGTGCAAGGCGCGACGGCACCGCTGGCATTCACGGCAACCCTGGCATTGTAGAATCTGTAACTTACAGAATCTAAAGGGTCGTGTTGGGTTCGAATCCCACCCTCTCCGCCACCTCGCCTTCGACGAGTTGGCGCATCGGCTGGTCTTCCCGTTTGACGCGACGTGCGCTGTACGTCGCGACCGGCACCGAATCCCACCCTCTCCGCCAGCTCATCCGCACCAGGTCGAACGTAACCGAGCCACGTGCGGAAACCTCCCAGACAGTCCGCCAATTCCTCTTTCGCGCTGACGCTCTGACGGCCAGCCGCTCATCGCTGATCTCTTCTGAAATGCCGATCGCGCGCGAACACGATCGCCTGGGCGCGGCTCCAAACCCCAAGTTTGTCGAACACGTTGGAGATGTGGTTACGCACGGTTTTCTCGCTGAGCGAAAGACGCTCGGCGATAGATGCGTTGCTGAGCCCCTCCGTGATCAGGCTGAGGATCGTCCGTTCACGTTGCGACAGGGGCGCGAACGCCGGATCCTCGGCGTCGGCGTCGACGGAAATCCCGGTGAACTCACTCACCGCTGCGCAGAAGCGCTCCCAGGCGCTCTCGTGCTCGAGCAGGATGTGATTCTTCGAGTCGAGCTCCACGAACTGTGCCAATGGAATCCTCGCGCCGATCAATCGACCCTCAGCAAGCGGCACCACGACGTCATTGCGGGCGTGCAGCACAAGAGTTGGCGCCTTCACGTGCTCCAAAAGGGCCGTGACGTCAATGCGGCTGCGTCTTTCGAGGAGCTCGCCGGCGATCTCTGGTGACGTCGTCTTGCGGCACAGCTCGCTGAACCACTCGATCTGTTGCTCAGTCGCGTCCGGTATGAATCGCGACGTGAACAGATGCCTGAACGCTGGATGATCCCGCCCCCATCCGAGTCTGGCCAATTCAACAATCGCCGCGAATTCCCGTGCCTCGCCCGCTGCACCGCGAACGGCCGCGCCCCGAGCGTAGCCGCCATAGAGCACGAGCCGCGAGACCCGTTCGGGGTGCTTTGCGGCGTACGCCACACACGTGGCGGCGCCCTGCGAGATGCCCAGTAGTACGAACTGCCGCGTGCCGGTCGTGTCGGCAACCGCCTCCAAATCCGCAACCCATCGATCGAACGAGAGATCGCCAACGTCCCAGTCGGTCATCCCGCATCCGCGCTCGTCGTAGCGCACCAATCGGAAGTGTGCTGACAGGAACTGAATCCAGTGCCGCCAGACGGGGCTGTCCCAGTCGTACTCGAGGTGTGTGAGCCAGTTGGCTGCCTTCAGCAGGACAGGACCAGTCCCGGCGTCGGCCCAGGCGAGCTGGACGCCATCGGCGGTGCGCAGGTAACGGATTCGCTGGCGACTCTTCAAGGCGGCCTCGCAGGTGATCAGGACATTTGTCCTGCCGGCCTCTTGGATTTTACGCGAATCGGGACGGAAGTCTCATGGTGGTGCGGCGCCAGGAGTGCGAAGGTGTCCGGGTCGTCACATTCCTGGAGGTGCGTTATGAAGACACATTCGATCGCCGGTGGCGGTGGCCTCACCCTGCACGTCGAAGAGACAGGAAATCCCGACGGAAAGTCGATGCTCTTCATCCACGGGTTCTCACAGTGCCTTCTCGCGTGGAGCAAACAGATGCGCTCCGATCTTGCGCGCGAGTTCCGTCTGGTTGCGATGGATATCCGCGGTCACGGCTTGTCGGCCAAGCCACGCGGCGCCTACAACGATCCTGAACTCTGGGCGCAGGATGTCCACGCCGTGATCATGACGCTCGGCCTGAACAGGCCTGTGCTGATCGGCTGGTCGTATGGCGGCGTGATCATGTCCGATTACCTCGGCACCTTCGGTGACGAGGTGATCGCCGGAACACAGTGGGTGGGTGCGGTGTCCCGCCTCGGTGAGCCGCTCGTGCAGGGGGGCTTTCTGGGTGAGGATTTCCTGGCGCTCATGCCGGGCTTCTTCTCGGACAATGCGACCGACAGTGCCACCACGCTGCAGCGGTTCCTGCGGCTGTGCGTTCATGAGGAACCGTCGCCGGAGGATCTCTATTTCTTCCTCGGCTACAACACCATTGTTCCACCCTATGTCCGCGAGGGTCTGTTCGCGCGAAATGTCGATAACGACGCCGTGGTCCGCCGCACATGCAAGCCGGTGTCTCTGGTCTACGGCGAAGCCGACCAGATCGTGTCGCCGCGCATGTGCACGCATATCGAGACACTGGCGCCTCAGGCGACCGTGGCGACGTATCCCAACACTGGCCACATGCCCTTCTGGGAAGCACCGGAACGGTTCAATCGTGAGCTGCGTGAGTTTCGCAATCGGGTGTGATCTCGTTGATCACCTCCACCGCGGTTGTTCATCGGGATTGATGCCCAACGAGATCTTGCCGACGCTCTCGTGCGTCAGCAGCGGATTGGCGGGGTGGAACTTGCCGGCACGAGCGTCACGAAAGAGACGTTCGAGCTCGCCCTTCTTGAACATGCCGAAGCCGCCCGAGAGGTCGAGCGCACGATCCGCGATCCGGAACGCGGCTTCGACCGTCCGGTACTTCATCGCGACGAGCCGGAGGAACCAGTCGGGGCCGACGCAGCCTTCCGTCCAATCGGCGGCAATCGCCTCGACATGCGGTCCGATGGTTTCGAGGTCCATCGTGATTTCAGCGATCCCGTGCTGCACTTCGGGATGGTAAATCATCGGGCGGGTGAGGGCGATGGACGTCTTCGTTTTGAGCTGGACGCGCGAACGCATCGCGGCGTGGGTTGCCGACCCCGACGTGCCGCAAGACGAATCACACGTCCATCACTGATGGGTCATTTTCGCTGACGGCTATTCCGCGCGCAGCGCGGCGCACGGGTCGATCCTTGTCGCGCGGCGCGCGGGCAGCCATGCCGCCATCAGTCCCACTGCCAACAACAGCAGCGTGACGATCGTGAACGCGATCGGATCGGTCGGCGTCACCCCGAACAGGAACCTCTGCAGCACGCGCGTCACGCCGGCGGCCCCGGCGAGGCCGACGACCAGCCCGACGACGACGATGCGGAGCGCGCGCGTGAGCACGAGGCGGAGCACGTCGCGGCGATCGGCGCCGAGCGCCATGCGCACGCCGATCTCGCGGCGGCGCTGCGCCACCGCGTAAGCCATCAATCCGTAGATGCCGCACGTCGCGATCAGCGTCGCGGTCGTCGCCAACAGCACCAGCAGCAACGTCCGGAACCGCGGCGCTGCCACCGACGCCGCCACTGCTTCGTCCATCGTCGCCGCGCTCGCAATGGGCAGATCGGGCGCGGCGCGGCGAATCTCCGTGCGGATGCCTTCGACCACGCTGCCGGGTGTGGCCGTGCGCGCGACGAACGACACGAACCGTATGAAACCGCTGCGGTCCTGCTGGAACGGCGCGTAGATCATGGGCTTCACGTCCTGATCGAGTCCCTGCTGACGGATGTCCGCGACCACCCCCACCACCGTCATCCACTCGCCGTCAGCGCTCATGATCCCCACGCGCACGCGCCGGCCGAGCGCCGCGCCCGCACCACCCGGAAAGTACTCGCGCACGATGCGCTCGCTGACGATCGCCACGTTCGGCGCGTCCGCCGTGTCCCGTGCCGTGAACTCGCGCCCCGCCAGGAGCGGAATTCCCATGGTCTTGAAATAGCCCGCGTCGATCTTTGGCGTGCCGGCAGCCAGCGTTGGCTTCGGCTGCCCCTCGATCTCGAAGGAGCCTTGGATGAACATCATGCCGAAGGGCGCCGAGTTGATCACGCTCGCGGACGTCACGCCCGGCAGGTACTGGATGCGATCGAGCACGCCGCGCGCGAAGGCATGCATGCGGTCGGGCCCGTCGTAGAGGTCTTCGGGCAGCGTCACCCTGACGGTCTGCACCACACCGTCGCCACCGCTCGATTCGAAGCCGGGCGACACCGACGTGAGACGCACGAAGCTGTGAATCAGCAGGCCCGCGCCGATCAGGAGGACGAGCGTCATCGCGATCTGCGCGGCGACCAGCAGCGTGCGCAGCCGCTCGCCCTGACGGTCGCCCGTCGTGCGCGTTGCGCCGGCGTTCAGCGCGAGGCCTTCGCCAAACGTGGCCCCGCCGACGCGCAGCGCCGGCACGAGGCCGACGAGCAGCGTCGAGACCAGCGACAAGCCGAGGCAGAACGCCATCACGCGCGCGTCGATCACGATGCCGCCGAGGCGTGGCAGCACGGATTGCGGCACGAGCGGCAGCGTGAAGGAGATCGCGACCTGTGCGAGCATCACGCCGAGCGACGCGCCCACGACCGACAGCACGACCGCTTCGGTCAGCAACTGACGCACGATCCGCCGGCGTCCCGCGCCGAGCGCCATGCGGACGGACAGTTCACCGCGGCGCGCGGTGAGGCGCGCCATCTGCAGGTTCGCGACGTTGACGCAGGCGATCAGGAGCACGAACGACACCGCCCCGAGCAGGATCAGCAGCAGCGTGCGCACCGACTCCGTGCCGTACTCCTGCAGGCCGACCGTGAACGCGAGCGTGCGGACGTTCGACGCGCGTGCGCCTTCCATCGCGAGTGCGCCGGCGGGCGCGATCGACGAATCGTTCACCAGCGCCGTCAATTCCGCTTCCGCGCGTGCCTGCGTCATGCCTGACTTCATGCGGCCCAGCAGGAAGAGAAACGCGCTCGTGCCGGTGTCGCCGGGCCAGCGATTGAGCAGAAAGATGTCCACTTCCGGCAGCGCGCCGATCCGGATCACCGGCCTGAAGCTGAAGGCCGGCGGCAGCACGCCGACGACGGTACGGGGGAGGCCGTCGACGGTGATGGACTGTCCGACGATCGCCGGATCGGCTCTGAGCGACGTGCGCCACAGCCGATCGCTGACGATCGCGCCGCCATCGTCGTCTGGTGCCGCGGCGCCGGTGAGGAACGCGCGGCCGCGCGCGGGAGTGACGCCCAGCGTGGCGAAGAAATTCGGACTCACGTCGAGCGCGGGCACCTGCATCGGCTCGCCGCGTCCAGTGAGCCGCGCGTCGATCGGGGCGTAGGCCGCGAGATGATCGAGCGCGGTGACGTGCGGGCGCAGCCCCTCGTACGACACGGGCGCCCAGGTCGAGAACGTCCTGACGCCCGTCTCGCTCTGCTGCGCTGACGAGATCATGACCAGGCGATCGGGATCGGGATACGGCAGCGGACGCCAGAGCACGCCGTAGGCGACGGAGAAAATCGCGGTGTTGAGGCCGATGCCGAGCGCGATCGTGGCAAGGGCGGTGAAGGTGAACGCCGGATCGCGCCGCATCAATCGCAGCGCGTGACGCACGTCCTGCGCGAACGCTTCGATCGTCGCGAAGACCCACGGTTCGCGCGACTGTTCACGCAGTCGCAGCGGATTGCCAACCCGCCGCCGCGCGGCCGCACGCGCCTCGTCGCCGCTCATGCCATCCGCGTCTGCGAGGGCCTGCGCCTTCATCTCCTCGTGCGAGCGCAGCTCGCCTTCCAGATCCCGATCGAACTGATTCCGCTGGAAGAAGAACAGCAGACGTCGGAGCACAGAACCCACGGCACCCTCCTGAGAGTCAGGACACTACGTCGTCTTCATCACGCGCATGATCGCGCCGAACATCTGGGAGAATCGCGATTCCTCGATGCCGAGCTGCTTCTTCCCGGCAGTCGTGAGCCTGTAGAAGCGCGCTCGCCGGTTGTGCGCCGAAATCTTCCACTCGGCCAACACCCATCCCTTGACGAGCAGCCGCTGCAGCGCCGGATACAGCGATCCCTCTTCGATCGTCAGCACGTGCGCCGACAGCATCTGAATGTGCTGCGCGATGCCGTAGCCGTGCATCGACTCGATCGACAGCGTCTTCAGAATCAACATCTCGAGCGTGCCCGGAAGCAGC
>WHTT01000050.1 GCA_009377605.1 Luteitalea sp. | reverse complement strand
AGAGGGGACATTTCTATTTCGCTAAGAACGGGGACATTTCTATTTCGCCTTGACACCCGATCCACCTTTTCGTTGACGACGGCACAGGCGGGTGTTACCCTTCCCGCCCAGCACCGCAGGCACTCTGCCCAGCGAGGCCAACAGGCCCCGAAACACCACGGCCTGAACGCGAGATGAAAAGGGGAAGGGTCCTCTTTTCGTAAATGGTAGGACACGGCACGTGAGCGCGCCGTTCGGACGCTTGGGGATGCGTCCCTACCGAGCCATCGGAGAAGGAGGCGGCCTCCGTTCGCCGATGGTGATCTCTCTTCACCCTACAGGGGTAATGGATGGTTCGGGTCGTGCGTACGTGTGTTGTTCCGCGCTCGTTTTCAGCATGGCCTTGGACGGTGGGAGCGCCTAGATGCGAAGACCAGCCGGCTTGCCGGTCCTAGTTTTCTGCCTCACGTCGATTTCAGCTTGTAGTTTGATTCCCGGTGTCGGCAATCCGCGGGCGGCCGACAACGCACGCCGGCCCGCCGACAGCGCCCCCAAGGCCCAGAACGCGTCGACACACGCGCGTGATCGAGCAGCCGACGATCCCATCGCGGCGGTCATCACGACGTCGGAACGCCACTACGTCAACGGTGAGCGTGAGCTGGAGACGGGTCACCTCGATCGCGCTCGTGAGGAGTTCGACCTGGCGCTTCGGGTGCTGACCGAGTCGCGGTGGGGGGCGCGGTCGGATGTGCGCCTGAGTCAGCAGTTCGATCGGCTCGTCGACCGGATTAGCGCACAAGAAGCGCTTGCCCTCGCCAGGGGGGATGGCTTCACCGAGAAGCCTTCGGAGCCAGCGCTCATCGACAAGGTCCTCGAGATTACGACCTTCAATCCGCCGCTGCCGGCGGAGCCAAACGTGCACGAAACCGTGGAACGAGACCTCGCCGCCACGACGCACGACATCCCCATCCCGTCGAACGAGCGGGTCCTGCAGTACGTGCAGCTCTTTCAAACGCGGCTGCGCGATCACATCGAGGGGGGCTTGACGCGGGGTCAGCAGTACCTGCCGATGATTCAAGAGGTGTTCCGTGCCGAGGGCATTCCCCTCGACCTCGCCTACATCCCGCTCATCGAGAGCGCCTTCAAGCCTGCGGCGTTGTCGCGCGCACGCGCCAAAGGCGTGTGGCAATTCATGCGTGGAACCGCTGCGGAGAACGGCCTCAAGACCGACTGGTTCATCGACGAGCGCGCCGATCCGGAAAAGGCCACGCAAGCGGCGGCGCGGTACCTGAAGACGCTCAAGCAGATGTTCGACGGGGACTGGCTGCTGACGCTGGCGTCGTACAACGGAGGGCCAGGACGCGTGCAGCGTGCAGTGCAGCGCGCCAAGACGGCCGATTTCTGGCGACTGTCGAGCAACGCGAAGTATCTCCCGCGTGAGACGCGCGAGTACGTCCCCATGATTCTGGCGGCGATCATCATCGCGCGAAATCCGGCGCAGTACGGCTTCACATTGAGTGACGACGAGCCGCTTCGCTACGAGAAGGTACCCGTCACGCGTGCCGTGGACCTTCGGCGCGTGGCGGAATGGACCGGTGTCCCCGTCGATGAGATCCAAGCGGCGAACCCGGAGCTGCGCCGCTGGACCACACCGCTTCGCAATTCGAGCTACGAGCTCAAGGTCCCAGAAGGGACGGCTGCCCAGCTACGCACACGGCTGACCCGCGCGGAGCGGGATGAGCTCGCGACCCTGCAGTGGTACACGGTGAACCGCGGCGACTCGCTGAGCAAGATCGCCAGTAAGCTGAAAGTACGACAGGCGGATCTTGCGGACGCCAATAGCCTCTCCAAGCCCTACGTCCTGCAGATCGGCCAACAGCTCGTCGTGCCGCGCGCGCCGGCGTCCACACTGCTCGCGTCCCGCGCCCAGCGTGGGGGCACCAGCCTCGCTGCCGCGAAAGACAACGGCACGGGCGACCCCAACGGCGGTCCCCTGACGTACCGCGTACGTCGAGGCGATACGCTCTACGGCATTGCCCAGACCTTCGACGTTTCTATCGCGGAGCTCAAGACCTGGAATGGCCTCAGTGGCAGCCGCCTCGATCCGGGGGATCGGCTCACCGTCTACACAGCACGCAGCGCCCAATAGGGACGCCTCGGCGAGGCGTCCCTACCTTCCATCTCTGGCAGGGCGCGTTCGCCGAACGCGCCGGTTGCAATCACCACCGCTAGGGCAGGGCACGTTCGCCGAAGGCGCTGTGTTGCAATTACCACCACATAGGAGTCCCGCGAACGCTGCAGTTTCCGCATGCTCGTTCGCGACCCACGATCAGGGCAGCGAGCGCCAAGTGACTGGAGCGGAACACCTTCAGCGCGGTTTCTGGCTCACGGGAATCGTGGCGGCATCGTGCATCGCTTCTTGCACTCAGGAACCGCGTGCTGGCGCGACTGCGGACGGCTGTCCTGCACGGGCTCGAGGCCCAACTGGTCGACGTCGAAGTCGACGTGTCGTCCGGACTGCCGCGCTTTGCCATGGTCGGTCTACCAGACGCCAGTGTGCGCGAGAGTCGCGACCGTATCCGCAGCGCGATCAGGCACTCTGGTCTGGAGTTCCCACAGCACCGCATCACCGTCAATCTGGCTCCCGCGGATATCCGCAAGGCGGGTAGCGCGCTCGATTTGCCGATTGCTCTTGGCGTTCTCGCGGCGCAGGGCATCGTGGAACGACGTGCGATCGACGACATCCTGGTGGTCGGCGAGCTGTCACTCGACGGCGGCGTGCAGCCCGCGCACGGCATCCTCTCTGTGGCAGCCGCGGCCAGGCGCCACGGTATTCCGTCGCTGCTGCTCCCGAAGGACAATGCAACAGAAGCGGCCGTGGTGGGCGATCTGCGCGTCCTCCCCGTGGACTCTCTTTGCACCGCGGTCGAGCTCGTCACGCATCCGGATCGTGCTCCAGCGCTGCCTGCCGCACCAAAGCATCCCGTCGCTGCGGAGCCCGACTTGGCAGACGTTCAGGGCCAGGCGTTTGCCAAGCGCGCGCTGGAGATCGCCGCTGCCGGCGGTCATGCCATGCTGCTCGTCGGTCCGCCTGGTGCTGGCAAGACAATGTTGGCACGACGCCTGCCAGCCCTCCTGCCACCGTGGAGCTTCGAAGAAGCACTCGAGACGACAGCCGTCCATTCCGTGGCGGGCACGCTTCCGCCTGGCGCCGGCCTGCTGCCCTGTCGTCCGTTCAGGGCGCCACATCACACGGCGTCGGCAGTGGCGTTGGTGGGTGGTGGCTCGCATCCCCGGCCCGGCGAGATCAGCCTCGCACACAACGGTGTCCTCTTCCTCGACGAGCTCCCAGAGTTCGAGCGGCACGCGCTGGAAGTGCTGCGCCAGCCGCTCGAAGAGGGCCAGATCGCCATTGCGCGCGCCAGTCGGACCGTGCGGTTCCCCGCGCGGTTCCAGCTCGTGGCGGCCATGAATCCCTGTCCCTGCGGCTTCCTGGGTCACCCCATCCGGACGTGTCGCTGCACGCCTCGGGACGTCGCGCGCTACGTGCACCGTATCTCCGGGCCGCTGCGCGATCGCATCGATCTCGTCGTCGACGTGTCGTCGGTCACCGTGCGGGAGCAGCTCGCCGAGCCGACGGGCGAGCCCACGACGGCCATTCGTGACCGTGTGGCGCAGGCGCACACGCGCCAACGGGCGTATTGGCCGGATAACGCCATGGGCGTGAATGCCATGCTCGAGGCACAGCAGCTCCGTCGGTGGTGTCGGCCTGGCCGGGCGGGCTTGCATCTCCTCGAGCGAGCCAGCGAGCGGCTCGGTTTGAGCGCCCGCGCGCACACACGGGTCCTGCGAGTCGCGAGAACGATTGCGGATTTAGCCGGAGATGCGGAGCTTCGCACCGAGCATATTGCCGAAGCTCTGCAGTTCAGGGCCGACACCCTCAATCACCCGCGCGACCCCTAGTGGGCTGTATCAGTCATTTGTGAAGTGGCTTGCGGAGCGCGGCGCCCGGCTGGCCAGGCGCGAGGAGGGAGCATACAGGCCGTATGTGACCGACGAGCAACGCCGCCAGGCGGGATGCCCCGCCCGCAAGGCGCTTTACAAATGACTGATACAGCCCACTAGTGTCAGCACGCAGAGCGTCAGCACGCTTGACTGCCGAGAGGGTCGATGCGTCGACGGAGATGGCAGCCGCTGCGGATGCCTCGCGCGGCCGCACGTTGGTGCCTGGGATCGGCGCGGGATGGAGACGCGCGCTGCGCCTCTCTCACGCCGCCGCGTGCGGGTCGGGAAACGGGTCAAACGTGGCGAGGTTCTCGGTGAGGTGGGCTCCACGGGCCGCGCGACAAGTGCACATCTCCACTATGAGGTCTCGACCAACGGCCGGCGCGTCAATCGCATCAGTCTCCTGGTCTCACGGCAGTGACCTTGTCACAGCCCCCACGAGCCCGTAAAATGACGGGAGAAGCGGGGCCGCCCTGAGGCCCTACGTCCACCTGGTAACACTCCTTGATCGTCGATACCCTTCTCGCCAAGGTCTTCGGGACACAGAACGAGCGTGAGCTCAAGAAGCTGACGCCCGTCGTCGCGCGCATCAACGAGCTCGAGTCCTCCATCCAAGCCCTGAGTGACGAGGATCTCCGCGCGCGCACGCCGCAGCTGCGCGAGCGCGTGGCGGGCGGCGAATCATTGGACGACCTGCTGCCGGAGGCATTCGCCATCGTGCGCGAAGCGGCACGGCGGGCGCTGCAGATGCGCCACTACGACGTGCAGCTCATTGGCGGCATGGGGCTGCACCACGGCACGATCGCGGAGATGAAGACCGGTGAGGGCAAGACGCTCGTTGCCACCCTGCCGGCGTATCTGAACGCTCTCGAAGGCCAGGGCGTTCACATCATCACCGTCAACGACTACCTCGCCAGACGCGACTCGGAATGGATGGGACGGATCTACCGCTTCCTCGGTATGACCGTTGGCGTCATCCAACACGAGCTGAACGACGCGGACCGCAAGGCGGCGTACGCGTGCGACATCACGTACGGGACCAACAACGAGTTCGGCTTCGACTATCTTCGCGACAACATGAAGTTCGAGCTCGGCTCGATGGTGCAGCGCGGGCACCGGTTCGCAATCGTCGACGAGGTCGATAGCATTCTGATTGACGAGGCGCGGACGCCGCTCATCATCTCGGGCCCCGCGGAGGAGTCCACAGACCTCTACTACGAGGTGGACCGCATCATCCCGCGGCTCAAGAAGGGCGCGGTGATCCAGGGCAACGTCAAGGCCGAAGAGCGCGAGGCGCTCGAGCAGACCGGCGATTTCATCATCGACGAGAAGCACAAGACATCCTCGCTCACCGAGAGCGGCATGGCGAAGTGCGAGGAGCTGCTGGCGCAGCGGCTGAGCCCCGGCGGGCTGTACGACCCGTCGAATATGCCGTTACTACACCACATCAACCAGGCGTTGCGCGCCCATACGCTGTTCCGTCGCGACATCGACTATGTCGTCAACGAGAATGGCGAGGTGATCATCGTCGACGAGTTCACCGGGCGCTTGATGCCGGGACGTCGATGGAGCGACGGCTTGCATCAGGCGGTCGAGGCCAAAGAGAACGTCAAGATCGAGCGCGAGAACCAGACGCTCGCCACCATCACGCTCCAGAACTACTTCCGCAAGTACGCCAAGCTCGCGGGCATGACCGGCACGGCCGAGACCGAGGCAGAGGAGTTCGGCAAAATCTACAAGCTCGACGTGGTCGTCATCCCAACCAACCGACCGCTCATTCGGCTCGAAGAGCCGGATCTGGTCTTCCGCACCGAAGAAGAGAAGTGGGACGCGATCGTTGGCGAGATCATCGAGAAGCACGAGACGGGCCGTCCCGTGCTGGTCGGCACGGTGTCGATCGCGAAATCAGAGCGCATTGCGGGGCTCCTCCATCGGCGGGGCACCAAGCACGTGGTGCTCAACGCGAAGTTTCATGCCAAAGAGGCAGAAATCGTCGCGCAAGCCGGGCGCAAGAGCGTTGTGACGATCGCCACCAACATGGCAGGCCGCGGCACCGACATCCTGCTTGGCGGGAACGCGGAGTTCCTGGCGCGGCAGGCGTGCCTGCGTGAGGAGGGCGCCGAGCGGCTCGCCAAGGGGCAGGAGCGCTTCGTCGACGACGAAGAGTTCGTCTACTTCTACCACATCGATGGCTTCTTCCGCGTGCCCGCGCCGATCTATCAACGCTATCTCGAGGCGTTCAAGGCACAGTGCGACGCTGAGCACGACGAGGTAGTGGGGGTTGGAGGGCTCCACATCATCGGCACCGAGCGGCACGAGGCGCGGCGGATCGACAATCAGCTGCGCGGCCGCGCGGGCCGTCAGGGCGACCCCGGCTCATCGCGCTTCTATCTGTCGCTCCAAGACGACCTGATGCGGATCTTCGGGTCGGCCAACGTCTCTGGCTTGATGCAACGACTCGGGATGGAAGAGGGCGTCCCGATCGAGAGCCGGATGGTGACCAAGGCCATCGCACGCGCACAGAAACAGGTGGAAGCGCAGAACTTCTCGATCCGCAAGCATCTGCTCGAGTACGACGACGTGATGAACAAGCAGCGCGAGAACGTCTACGCGCTGCGCCGCCAGATCCTCGAGGGCAAGATTCGGCTCGAGGATGCCGACGTAGGCATGCGCGAGTACCTCCGGGTGCTCGGCGAGGAAGCGCTCGATTCCTGCATCGACACGTACTGCAGTGCCGACACCGACCCCGCGGAATGGGACATCGGCAAGCTGCGTGAAGAAGCGATGCAGATCTTCGGTCTCGAGGCCGCGGACCTGGACGGGATCCCCTTCGAGCAGCAGAGCGATGAAGAGCTGAGCGACACGCTCTGGGCGGTCGTCTCGAAGAAGTACGACGCCAAGGAAATGACCGTCGGCCGTGAGATCCTCGCGCTGCCCGAGGATCTCGCGCTCCGGATCATCGATCGAGCGACGCTCGAGCGGGTGTCGGCCCTCGAGCCGGGCGCGCGCGACGCGGCAGCCGGACGGGCGGTTCTCGAGCCCATCGAGCGGAGCCTGGCGCTCCAAATCGTCGATCAGCAGTGGAAGGATCACCTCTACAGCCTCGATCACCTCAAGGAAGGTATCGGGCTCCGTGGCTACGGCCAGCGCGACCCGCTCGTCGAATACAAGAAAGAAAGCTTCAGTCTGTTCCAGGCGATGAAGGAGCGGATCGATGACGAGACGGTCAAGTACCTGTGGCGGCTGCGGCCGGTCCTGACCATGGGACCAGAGATGCCCGCCCGGCGGCAGACGCCCCGGCGACCGGCGGCGGCCCTGGAGGCGCGGCACGAGGCAGCGCCCGCCTTCGTGGGCGGAGGACGTGCCCCAGCATCCGCCGGTCAGCCACGGCCGGCGCGGACTGGTGGCGATGACGTGGTGCGCACGGTCCGGCGGGATATGCCAAAGGTCGGACGGAACGACCCGTGCCCGTGCGGCAGCGGCAAGAAGTACAAGAAGTGCCACGGCGCCGCCGCACAGGAGAGGTCAGCGCATTGAGGTGGTAGATGGTAAACCTATGGAGCTGATGATCACCGCGCTCACGCCAGGCTCGCAGATCGAGCGAGGCCTCGTCACGGCGCTGACCTTTGACGATGTACTGTTGGTGCCGCGCGGGTCGGATGTGCTGCCGAGCCAGGTAGACGTCTCGACACGTTTCACACGCCACCTTCGACTCAACGTGCCGCTCGTCACGGCGGCCATGGACACCGTCACCGAGTCTGAGATGGCCATCGCCATCGCACAGCAAGGTGGTCTTGGAATCATTCACAAGAACCTGTCGATCGAGGAGCATGCTCGAGAAGTGGACCGCGTCAAGCGCTCCGAAAGCGGGATGATCGTCAATCCAATCACGCTCTCACCGCAACATCGGCTGAGCGATGCGCAGACGCTCATGAGGCAGTACCGCATCTCGGGCGTGCCGATTACCGACGACGGACAGAAGGAGGGCCATCTCGTTGGCATCCTCACGAACCGCGACCTCAGGTTCGAAGCGAGGCTGGACCGCCCGATTGCCGAGGTGATGACGCGACGGGATCTGATCACCGTGCCTGTCGGAACGACCCTCGACCAAGCGCGCGAGATCCTGCACGAGCACAAGGTTGAAAAGCTGCTGGTCGTGGATCAGGAGTTCCGGCTCAAGGGCCTCATCACCGTCAAGGACATCCAAAAGGCCATCAAGTATCCCCGGGCCTGCAAGGACGAGCTCGGTCGCCTGCGTGTCGGCGCCGCGATTGGCATCGCCAAAGACACGATGGAGCGCGCCGAGGCGCTCGTCACGGCACATGTCGATGTGCTGGTCGTCGATACGGCGCACGGTCACTCGCAGGGTGTGCTCGATGCGGTGGCCACCTTGCGCAAGCGCTTCCCGGACATCGACCTCGTCGCCGGCAACGTGGCAACGGCCGCCGGCACCGAAGCCTTGAGCCGGCTCGGCGTGGACGCAGTGAAGGTAGGTATCGGATCCGGATCGATCTGTACGACGCGCGTCATCGCCGGGATAGGCGTGCCAATGATCACGGCCATCGCCGAGTGTGCGCGTGCCGCAGAACAGTTCGGCGTGCCGATCATTGCAGATGGGGGCGTCAGATACTCCGGCGATATTCCGAAAGCGCTCGCCGTGGGCGCGAGCTCGGTGATGATCGGAAGCCTCTTCGCGGGGACCGACGAAAGCCCCGGCGAGATGATTCTGTATCAGGGCCGGAGCTTCAAGGACTACCGCGGGATGGGATCGATTGGCGCGATGCGCCGAGGCAGCCGCGACCGCTACTTCCAGGACGAGTTCGAGCTCGAGGCGATGGCGGACGGTGACGGAGCGGAGAAGCTCGTGCCGGAAGGTATCGAGGGACGTGTCGCTCACAAAGGGAGCGTGGCTGCCATGGCGCACCAGCTGGTCGGCGGCCTGCGGGCGAGCATGGGCTACTGCGGCGCCCGCACCATCGAGCAGCTACAGCGCGAAGCACAGCTGATTCGCGTCACCCCGGCGGGCCACCGCGAGGGCCACGTCCACGACGTCATCATTACCAAGGAAGCACCGAACTACCGCGTCGAGTGAGAAGTCACCACGAAGGTCACGAAGGCTCAACCACGAAGGACACGAAGAAGAATTTATTTGATGTCCTTCGTGCTCTTCGTGGTTGAGCCTTCGTGACCTTCGTGATCTTCGTGGTTTAACTCTCGTGACCTTCGTGGTTGCTCCTCGCGATCTTCGTGGTTGCCGACGCCTCTCGAGGAAGGTCGAGGCCAACGATCGTCACCTGCCGGTTGTCGTCACCCTCGTCTTCCAGTCGCACTTCGACGGCGCCAGGAATCGGACGCGGTAGGCGATCGGCCCACTCGATCGCGATGATACCGTCTGGTGCGAGCGCATCGAGGCCGAGGTCGTCGACCTCGCCGGGCGATAGCCGGTACAGGTCGACGTGGTAGAGCGGAAGCTTCCCGCCACGGTATTCCTGGACGAGCGTGAAGGTGGGACTACTCACCTCCTCCGCTGGGACGCCGAGCCCCTCGGCGAGGCCGCGGACGAACGCCGTCTTGCCGGCCCCCAAGTCCCCGAACAGCAGGAGCACGCCGCCGGGCTCGAGGCGCGCCGCCAGCCGCGCCGCCAGGGCGATTGTCCCTGGCTCACTGATGGTGACCGTGCGGATCAGATGGGATCTCCTCGAGCCTCGTCTCGGCCGTCATGGCCGGCACCAGACTGCAGCTCCAACACGGCGTCGCCCAAGTGATCGAGGAGGTCCGAGGCGCTCATCGCCACCTCGCCACAGTCCGCCTGCGCAAGATCACCCGCGAGCCCGTGCACGTAAGCGGCCAGCCGAGCGGCCGCCTCCGGATCGAGAAGCTGCGCGAGCCATGCAGCGACAACACCGGTCAGGACATCGCCAGTGCCGCCGGTTGCCATACCTGGATTGCCCGTGACGTTGATGGACACGGCGCCGTCTGGCGACGCGACGAGCGTTCGGTGCCCCTTGAGAATCACATGAAGGTCGCGCTGCTCGGCGAGGGCACGAGCGGCGGCCACGCGGTCGGCCTGGACTTCGTTGGTCGGAGATCCCAGAAGACGCGCCATCTCCCCCGGGTGCGGCGTGATGATGATGTCCAGGCCATCGCGGGCGTGAAGGCGCAGCGGATCGGCCGCAAATGCGTTCAGCGCATCGGCGTCCAGTACCAAGGGGACGCCGGACTGCTCCAGGAGGCTTATCAGGAACGTCGTGATCGCGTCGCTCGTCCCAAGCCCTGGGCCGATGGCAATGACGTCGGCCGGTTGAGCCAAGACGATCTCGAGCGCTTCTGCGATGATGCGCCCCTCCTCGTCCTCCGGCAATGCGACCGTCATGTACTCGGGCGCCATGACGGCGAGCAGCGGCTGGCAAGAGCGCGGCGTGGCAATCGTCACGAGGCCGGCGCCCGACTTGATGGCTCCCATGGCCGCGAGATGCGCCGCGCCGGTCTTCCCCATCGAGCCTGCCACAATCAGGATGCGGCCGAAATCCCCCTTGTGCGCGTCCGGATCGCGCACCTCGACGTGGGCGCCCAGCATCTCCTGTGTGACGACCTCGAGGCGCGGTCCCTCGACGGCATCGATGACCGACGGAGGAATGCCAATGTCGGCCACGACGAGGTCACCGCAGTGGCGTGAGGCCGGTGGCAGCACATGCGCCGGTTTTGGGGCGCCCATCGTCACTGTGAGCGTGGCCTGCACGGCCTCGCCCATGACCATGTGGGCGTCGCTGGCCAAGCCGCTCGGCACGTCCACGGCCACGACCGGCACGCCGGAGGCGTTGAGGTCCGCGACGACCGTCTGCAGCACGCCGTGAAGCGGCGCCTTGAGGCCGGTCCCAAAGATCGCGTCCACGACGATGTCGGCGGCCAGTGCCTCGGAGGAGTGGAGCTCCCACGATTGCTCGTCGCCAACCTCGACGACCGACACTCCCAGCCTGCCGAGGATCTCCAGGTTGGCGCGAGCGTCGCCCGCGACATCCTGCACGCGGCCAATCAGGAACACCCCAACGTCGAGCACGCGGTCGAGGAGCGTGCGCGCTACCACGAACCCGTCACCGCCGTTGTTGCCACGGCCTGCGACCACCGCGACCCGCTTGTCGGCGAGCGGTTTGAACCACGCCTCCATGGCAGAGACGACCTGGCGACCGGCGTTCTCCATGAGCACCAGGGAGGGAATGCCAATCTCGTGGATCGTGTATCGGTCGGCCTCACGCATTTGCGTGGTGTTCAAGACGCGCATAGCGGGTAATCTACCATGCTCACCCAGGCCCTGCCGTCGCTTGCGGCTGCCATCCGAAGCGAGTACAACTGAGACAGGGTCCGCATCGACGAGGAGCATGCATGGCAGCCACGGTGAACATCGATGGACGCATCTGTAGCGAGCGTGAGGCCACGGTCTCGGTCTTCGACCACGGCCTGTTGTTTGGCGAGGGCGTCTACGAGACGCTGCGAACCTACGATGGCACACCGTTCCTCTTCGCGCAGCACCTCGCACGGCTCCGCCAGTCGGCCGAGCGGATCGCGCTTGTTCTGCCCTTTAGCGACGCCGAGCTTCTCGACCGTCTGCACGCGACCATGAGTGCGGCGGATCTTCCGGGAGAAGCGTACGTCCGGATTCTCTTGACGCGGGGCGTCGGCGACATCATGTACGATCCCCGAGCCTGCCCCTCCCCTACGCTCATCATCATCGTCAAGCCGTTCGTGGCGCCACCCGAGGTGACGTACCAACGCGGTGTGAAGATCTCCTTGGTGTCAGTGGTCCGCAATCACCCGGAAGCCCTCAACCCGCGCATCAAATCGAACAATCTAATCAACAACGCCCTGGCCATGCAGGAGGCATACAAGCACGGCGCCTTCGAAGCCCTGATGCTCAACTACAGGAGCGAGATCTCCGAGTGCGCCCAGAGCAACTTCTTCATCGTCCGCGACGGCGAGGTGCTCACGGCTCCGCTCGAAGCCGGGATCCTACCGGGCATCACGCGCGGGCTGGTGTTCGAGCTCGGCGAGCAGCTCAGTCTGCCGGTACGTGAGGCGACGTTGCGCTACACAGATCTCCCGGTGGCGGACGAAGCGTTCCTGACCAGCACGACACGTGAGATCGCACCGGTCGTCATGATCGATGATCTCACCATTGGAACAGGGCGCCCTGGGCCCATCACAACGCGACTTCTGTGGGCCTTTCGAGGTTCGAGGCTGGAGCTCGAAAGAGCGAGGTTAGAGGTTAGAGGTTAGAGGCTCATGTGAACTCTGCGCTCAGACCTCCTCATACTGCTCGACTGGTGGGCAGACGCACATCAGGTTGCGATCGCCATACGGGTTGTCGACGCGGCCGACCGGCGGCCAGACCTTCGAAGGCTTGACCCACGGCAGCGGAAAGGCCGCTTCTGCTCGAGTGTACGCGTGTGACCAGTCGTCCGAAGCCACGGCGGCTGCGGTGTGCGGCGCTTGCTTGAGCACATTGTCCTTTGGATCCGCCTGGCCATCGATGACCGCCTGGATCTCCTCACGAATCTGCAGCAACGCGTCGCAAAACCGATCCAGCTCTCCTCTCGGCTCGCTCTCGGTCGGCTCGATCATCAGCGTGCCGGGCACGGGGAATGAGACGGTCGGCGCGTGAAAACCGAAGTCCATGAGCCGCTTGGCCACATCTTGCTCGTCGATGCCGGAGGCGTGCTTGAGAGGCCGCAGGTCGAGAATCATCTCGTGCGCCACCCGATCACGGGCGCCCGTGTAAAGAATCGGGTACGCACGCTCGAGGCGCGCCTTCATGTAGTTGGCGTTGAGGATGGCGATTCGCGACGCGTCGGTCATCCCATCCGGGCCCAACATTCGCATATACGCATACGATATGAGAAGCACCAAAGCACTGCCCCACGGTGCCGCAGCGACGGCCTGAACCGCTCGCGCGCCGCCGCTCGGCACGATCGGATGCCCCGGTAAGTACGGTGCCAGATGCGACGCCACCGCGATCGGTCCCATCCCTGGCCCTCCCCCGCCGTGGGGGATGGCAAAGGTCTTGTGCAAATTGAGATGGCACACGTCGGCACCGATGAGCGCTGGGCTCGTCAGGCCGACCTGGGCGTTCATGTTGGCGCCGTCCATATAGACCTGCCCGCCGTGCTCGTGCACGACGGTGCAGATTTCTCTGATGCGCGTCTCGAACACCCCGTGCGTGGAAGGATAGGTAATCATGAGTGCGGCGAGCGAGGGCGCATGCTGCGCCGCCTTCTGGCGCAGATCATCGACATCGACGTTGCCACGCTCGTCGCAGGCGACCACGACAACGCGCATGCCGGCCATGACCGCGCTTGCTGGGTTCGTCCCGTGGGCAGACGAGGGAATCAGGACGACGTTGCGCTGTGAGTCACCGCGGTCGCCGTGCCAGGCGCGAATCACTAGGAGACCTGCCAGCTCGCCTTGAGCTCCAGAGTTCGGCTGCAACGACACGCCGGGGAGGCCTGTTATCTCTCGGATCATGCCCTCCAGCTCACGGAGCACCTGTGCATAGCCCTGCACCTGTTCGAGCGGAACGAAGGGATGCACGCGTCCGAGCTCTGGCCATGTGATCGGCAACATCTCCGATGCGGCATTGAGCTTCATCGTGCAGGAGCCGAGGGGAATCATCGACGTGTCCAGGCCGATGTCCTTGCGCTCGAGCCTGCGGATGTACCGCATCATCTCGGTCTCGGATCGATGCGCCGTGAATACCGGATGCGTCAGGTATCGGCTCGAGCGGGCGAGCGATGCCGGATAGCGCCGATCCTCTTCGGCCCGCCAAGGGGCCGGCCGTCGATCGTCGGCCAGCGCGGGCGCGGTCCCCGTGTGAGAGTCCGCAGAACCGGCATCAGGCGCAGACTGACCGAGCGCCTGCGCGAAGGCGCCCACGATTGCCGCGACATCGGCGGCACCGGTCGTCTCGTCCAGGCTGATGCCAACGTCACCGTCATCGAAGTAACGCAAGTTCATTCGCGTCTCGAGCGCCGCCTCCCGCACGCGGTCGAGCGGCAACCGGCCGCCGCTTGCGCCGCCCATTCGCAGCGTGTCGAAGAAGTCCGTATTCCGCTGCACACACCCGAGTGCGCGGAGCCCTTCCTCGAGCGTACAGGCGCGTCGGTGCACGCGATGAGCGATGTCGCGGAGTCCGTCAGGCCCGTGATACACGGCGTAGAAGGCGGCGATGTTCGCGAGCAAGGCTTGCGCCGTGCAGATGTTCGACGTGGCCTTGTCACGCCGGATGTGCTGCTCGCGCGTCTGTAGTGCCATGCGGTACGCCGGCTCGCCATGCGCGTCGACGGAGAGGCCAATGAGGCGCCCCGGCATCTGACGGACGTACGTGTCTCGGGTGGCGAAGAACGCCGCGTGCGGACCGCCGTAGCCAAGCGGCACGCCAAACCGCTGTGCCGACCCCACCACGACGTCTGCGCCCATCTCACCGGGCGGTACAAGCAGTGTGAGCGCCAGCAGGTCGGTCGCGACAGCAACGAGCACCCCCGCTTCATGCGCCTGCTCGATGATGGGCCGCAGATCTGTGGCGAGGCCGTTGCCGTCGGGGTACTGCAGCAACACGCCAAACACACGCTCATCGAGGTCGAGCTCCGATGTCGGCACCACACGCACGTCGAGGCCGAGCGGCTCGCCGCGGGCTTGGACGAGCGCGATGGTCTGCGGGAAACAGGTGTCGGCGACGAGGAAGAGGTTCGCATCCCTACGCGCCTGTACGCGTCGCAGCATCGTCATGGCTTCCGCTGCGGCGGAAGCCTCGTCCAACAGCGACGCATTGGCTACCCCCATGCCCGTCAGGTCGCTCACCATCGTCTGAAAGGTGAGCAGCGCCTCCAGCCGCCCCTGTGCGATCTCGGCCTGGTACGGCGTGTAAGGGGTGTACCAGCCGGGGTTCTCCAACACCATGCGCAGGATGACGCTCGGTGTGATCGTGTCGTAGTAACCGAGGCCGATGTACGAGCGAAAGACCTGATTGCGCGCCGCGATGTGTCGAAGGCGCTCCAAAAAGGCGAACTCAGACTCGGCGGGCGGCAGGTCGAGCGGACCAGCGCGACGAATATCAGGCGGAACGACCTCGTCTATCAGGGCATCGAGCGATGCGGCTCCAACGAGGCGGAGCATGTCGCGGCACTCATCGGGCCTGGGACCAAGGTGGCGCAGGGCAAACTCGTTCTTCAACGGGGTGGCCTCGGGGTCAGGGATCTACTCTTCCACCAATTCCGTGTAGCGCTCGCTGGAGAGGAGCGCGTCAGCCTCGTCGCCATTGGCGAGACGCAGCTTGATAATCCAGGTCTCATGCGGACTGGAGTTGATCCGTTCCGGATGCTGTTGCAGCTCGCCGTTGATCTCACTCACCTCACCGGCGACGGGAGAGAACAGCTCCGAGACCGCCTTCACTGATTCTATCGTGCCGAAGGCTTCGCCTTTGGCCACGGTGCGGCCCACCTCGGGCAGCTCGACGAACACGACGTCGCCCAGTTGCTGCTGGGCGTAGTCGGTAATGCCTACCTCCGCGTGGCCATCACCCAGGAGGCGCAGCCACTCATGGTCGTTGGTGTACTTCAAGTCAGCTGGATACATCAGCGTCCGCTCCTGGAGCGTTTGTAGAAGGGTAGCGGCACGACGCGAGCGGCGACTCGACGGCCGCGTACGTCCACTTCGAGCTCACGGTCCACGACAGCATCAGCCGCCGGTAGATACGCCATGCCGACAGCCTTCTTCAGGAAGGGAGTCTGCGTTCCACTGGTCACGACTCCCGCTTTCGTGCCGTTGAGATAGACCTCGTAGCCGTGTCGCGCGATGCCGCGGCCCAGCATCTCGAAGCCGACGAGCTTTCGCGGCACACCCTCGCTCTTCTGCGCGCGCAGACGGTCGGATCCGAGGAACTGCTCCTTCTGCCATCCAACGATCCAGCCAAGATCCGCCTCGAGCACCGTCGTGGTCTCGTCCATGTCCTGGCCATAGAGACGCATGGCCGCCTCGAGACGCAGCGTATCGCGCGCACCCAGGCCACACGGCCGGAGATCGACGCCAGCGCCCGCCTCGAGTACTGCGTTCCAAACGCGCTCTGCCGTGGCTGGGGGAACGAAGACCTCGAAGCCGTCCTCACCCGTGTAGCCCGTTCGAGAGATGAAGCCTCTCACGCCGGCAACCTCACCGTTGGCGTAGCGGTAGTACTTCAGACCAGCCAGCTCGACACCGGTCAGCGGTTGCAGAATCTCGGGCGCAGCGGGCCCCTGAAGCGCAACGAGGGCATAGCGGTTGCTCGTGTCGACGACGACGACATCACCGGCGTCGGTCGTGTGCTTGCGGATCCACGCGATGTCTTTCTCGATGTTGGCGGCGTTCAACACGAGCAGGAAGTGCTCGTCGGCCAGGCAATACACCAACAAGTCATCGACAAAGGTGCCTTCGGGCGTCGTAAGCGCCGAATATTGAATCTGGCCCGGGCTCAGGCGGCTGGCGTCGTTGCTGGTGAGGTATTGGAGTGCGGCCAGCGCGTCTCGGCCGGCAAGCTCGACTTCACCCATGTGGCTGACATCGAAGAGGCCCGCACGCGTCCGAACACTCATGTGCTCGTCGACGATACCCGTGTACTCGACAGGCATCTCCCACCCGCCGAAGGACATCATCCGAGCGCCGTGCGCGAGATGTCGGGCGTGGAGAGGCGTTTGCTTGAGTGAAGGGACCGGCTGCGTCATGGGTCAGGGTGCGCAGCTGGTGGTGACTCTCAGCATGGAGGCCGGCGTCCCTTGGAGGACCTTCCCCAGCGGCACAGCCCAAGAACGGTACTATGGCGCTCTTACAGGGTCAAGGCGCTCCTCCCCCACGGCAACCTCGCCTTGTGAATCGGCCGGCGAATCGGCGCCAACCGATTGTGGATCGTGGCCGTTGCTCGATTTCAGCGGGTACCGAAGGTAGGCCTGCAACGTGTGGTAGCTGATGTCGAGGATGCGGCAAGCTTGCCGCTTTCTCCCGCCGCAGCGCCTGAGCACGAGCCGTGCGTACCGGCTGCCCCACGCTCGCATGGTGTCGTCCGTTTCGTCCTTTGGTAGGAGCACCTCTCGATAGCGGCCGGTGATTCCAGGAGGAAGGTCGTCCAGCTCAATCACAGGGCCCTCGGCGAGAGCAACGGCGCGCTCGATTACACGCTCCACCTCGCGTACGTTGCCCGGCCACTCATAACCCAAGAGCGACTCGAGCGCCTCCGGCCCGATCTCCGCCGGTCCCAACGCTCGGTGGCGCTTGAGCAGAGCCGTGGCGAGATCGACGATGTCCTGGCGCCGCGTGCGGAGAGGTGGCACGTAGATCTCGAGGGAGTTCAGTCGATAAAAGAGATCCAGTCTGAAGCGCCCTTCCGAGACGAGCTGCAGGAGATTGCGATTGGTCGCGGCAATGAGGCGAATGTCGACCGTGCGAGTCCCGTGGCTACCCACCCGCTCCACGGACATTTCTTGCAGCGCGCGGAGCAGCTTGGCCTGGGCACGGGGCGTCAGATCCGTGACTTCGTCGAGAAACAACGTGCCACCATCGGCGTGCTCGAACTTGCCGCGCCGCCCCTTGACGCCGGTGGCCGTCCGCTCCTCGATGCCGAAGAGCTCCGCCTCCACCAGCGTGTCGACCAACGCGGCGCAGTTGACGGCGACAAACGGCCCACGTCTCCGGCGGCTCAATGCATGGATGCGGCGCGCGACCAGCTCCTTGCCCACACCGCTCTCCCCCTCGATCAGCACGGCAAAGTCGGTCCGCGCGACCCGCGCCACACGATCGAGCAGGAGCCGAAAGGCAGGGCTCGACCCGATGAGCTCTGGCACTTGCATGGGTGGACACAACAGGGAGGGTATGCGTAACGTGCCCGTGCGCCACCGATCCAGCTCCACGACGAATCCCGCGGCCAGGACACCTTGCTGCAAAATCGCCATCTGACGCGGTCCAAAGCCTGCGCCGTCACGGGGCACCGCCTCGAGCACCACCCCCGGCATGACCTCGAAGAGCACCCCATGCTCAGGCGGTGCGGGCGACGCCCCGCCAGGTGCGAGTGTGCCCTCGCGGATGTGCGCCCAGGCCGCGTCGGCCATGTGCGTCAGCGCCGCCTCGAACTGCGCCCGCAATAGCCCGCCTGGCATCGTCCGCCACGCCGTCGACAGTGCCGTCCAGACCTCGAGCTCTGACTGATCGCCCGCGCCTGAATTGACTCCTACGTCCAAGGTTCTGGTCATCGAAGATCTCCGGTGGTCGCCGTCATTGCGACCACCGTGTGACAAGTGGGATGCCACGGGCTCTCGTGATGGCTCAAATGGGACGCGTGGGTGATTGCTGGTATGTTTTGCAACGTCTCCGCTCCTCCGCGATACTTACTTCCCCCATTCCTCGCAGGATTCTCAGCCAGAAGCTGGGAAGCATGTTCCCGCCCTGGGCAGCCAGTTCTCCCTCCTACGCACGAGGTGGCGGAAACAGCAGCAGTCCTTCGTACAAAGGTGGCCTCCCCTGCCGCACCTCGATTAGCTCACTGCGCAGAATTTGCGCCGTGTTGTCGTCGCCGACCGTCCGCTCGTTCGAACGGACCCTGACGACCGTGCCCGGTGCGAGCGGCCATTCCGTCCATATGCGACCTCTCCCGGCCGACCGTTCGACCAGCCAGCCCATGCCGCCGGGGACGAGCTCCACTTCGACCAACGGCGCCGCGCTATCCGGATCCTCGGTGCCCAGCCCAGCGTTGCCCACGAGGGGACGAGCCCCGTTCACCTCGCCTGCCACACGCCCCTCACGCGATCGAATTGCAAGACGCGAATGCGCCCCGTCGCACCCAAGACACGGACCGCATACTGCTCCTGGTCCGAGCCGCAGACGTAGATGGTCCCGGGCGTACTGGTCCCGCGCGCAGAAAACGACGCCACGTCCGAGCTGCCGAAACGGACGGGATTGGCTCCCGCAGGAAGCGAAGGCGCGTCATCAATTCCTGGCAGAGCGGTGGCAACGGCGAAGCGCGCGCCCGGAACAAGCTCATCGAGACGAACCGGCGTGCCTACACGGTGGTCCATGCCAGTGTCCAGATCCTCCGTGCGAAGACCATTGCCGTTTCGATCCAAGACTCGTTCCATGCGAATCGTGCTCGCCGTCCGATCGAACCGCACACCGGCCGAACGGCCGCTGCTGAGGGCCTGTGCCCGTGACCACGCGAGCCACGCCGCCACCTGTCGTGCGCCTGCTTCCCCCCGCACGCGCCCGAGACCAGCATCGAGCCTGGCCATCGCCGGCAGCGCCACGACTGCGACAAGGCTGGTCGCGACCAGGAGCTCCAGCAGCGAGAAGCCAGGATCGGCCACGAGCGAACGGTCTGTCGTTCGTGGGTAGGCAGTGGTCACAGACGTGTCCCCTTGGCTTGGCGTGCAGGGGCGCCGGGTGTGACCGTGATTAGCGGTTTCAGCCGCAAGAAGCTCTTCTCGCCGATGCCGCGGATGTTCATGAGATCCTCGACTTTCTTGAAGGGCCCGTGCTTCTGACGGTACTCGACGATGCGTGCGGCGGTGCTGACGCCAATACCAGGCAGCTCCTGGAGTTGCGCGGCCGACGCGGTATTCACGTTGAGGACGCGAGCCTTCTTCGACGGCTGCGGGGACGGCTTCTCACGCGAGGCTTGTGCGTGCAGAATGGGTCCGCAAAGAACCAACATGAGGCCAGCGGCGAGAAGCCAGGGACGCGAGATCGTGGTTCGCATATCACCCTCCTCCTGATGTCCTAGCGTTACGACCAAACCACGGGGCACCGGCTGGCCGGAACCAAGGAGTCAGGTCGTCCCCTTGATCGCCGCGGCAGAAGCCCGCGCCCCGCTCGCCCCTGGTCACGCAAGGGACGGGCCAGGCGACGCGCTGAAAGCGGCGCTGCGCCAAGTCATTGAGCCGGCAGCAGATCAGGACAACAGACGAAGGAAGTGTGCTTCGCGGGTCAACGCTCTCTCGCGCGAGCGCAGCCTACGGTTGGCGCTATGCCGGGATCCAGGGCCGGGGCCAGGTACCAGTGTTTGCGGGTTGTGGAGGCGCGCGAACGAGGCAGACGGGACACGTGCAGCCAGAATGGCCGCGTCACGCTCCGGGCAACTCGTGCACCGGTTGATTGTGCTGCGCCCAGTCGATTGTGCGCTGGAGACCTTCCTCCAAACCGACGAGGGGAGCGTAGGCAAGGAGCGTTCGGGCGCGCGTGAGATCGGCTTGAGAGTCGCGCACGTCGCCCGCTCGAGGGTCGCCGTACACCGGTTCGGCGCCTTCGGCGCCGGTAAGCGACCGCACGACCTGGAAGAGCCGGTTCAGCGAGATCCGCTCACCTGTGGCGACGTTGATGACCTGTCCGCGTGCCTCGGGAGCGTCGCACGCGCGGAGCACGCCGTCGACCACATTGGCGACGTACGTGAAGTCGCGGGTCTGCTCGCCGTCTCCATAAATCGTCGGGCGGCCACGGTTGCGCAGCGCTTTGACGAAGAGCGAAATTACCCCGGAGTACGGCGACGAGGGATCCTGACGCGGGCCAAACACGTTGAAGTAGCGGATGGTCACCGTCTCGAGGTCATAGAGCTCGGTGAACATCGCTGCATACTGCTCACCGACGAGCTTCTGCAAGGCATAGGGCGACAGCGGATGGGTGGGCATCTCCTCACGCTTGGGCAACGTGTCCGTGTTTCCATACGCCGACGACGACCCCGCATAGACCACGCGTCGAACGCCAGCATCACGTGCGGCCACGAGTACGTTCAGGGTGGCATCGACGTTGGCGCGGTGCGAGGTGATGGGGTCGGTTACCGAACGCGGCACCGAGGGAATTGCCGCCTGATGCAGCACGATGTCTGCGCCCGTCACCGCTTGCCGTGCAACGTCGAGCCGTGCGAGGTCGCCTTCGAGAAGCTCTACACCCGAGAGATGCGCGAGATTCTCACGCCTCCCCGTACTGAGATTGTCCACCACGCGCACGCGCTCGCCGCGGCGCACCAACTCCTCGACCAGGTGCGAGCCAATGAAGCCAGCACCCCCTGTGACGACGTAGATGCCCATGGAAATTCAAGAGGTATGAATAAGGTCGCAGTGGTCCAGTAAGCCGAATTCTGTTCCGCGCCCACCTCCCGGCGAGCTCGGTGGTGATCATTCCTCTCGGACCGTCATCGCTGACGGTCTCTAGCGACCTACCCGGAGGCTTCGAGCGGGCAGCCCTCCCGGCGAGCTCCGTGCGCGGTGACCCGCCTTCGCGCGCGAGGCGCGCTACGGCGAGACAAGCCCGCGCCGGCCCGCCAGCGCCCCCCTATTTGGTCTTGCTCCGCGTGGGGTTTAGCCTGCCACACCCCTCACGGGGTGCGCGGTGCGCTCTTACCGCACCTTTTCACCCTTACTCGCCTCCGCGCGCTACGCGCGCTATGGCGAAGCAAGCTCCCCGACCACCGGGCTGCGCTGCCCAACAGCCTCAGGGGCTTGCCTCGCCATAGCGCGCGTAGCGCGCGAAGGCGGGCGGTATGTTTTCTGTGCCACTTTCCTTCAGGTCACCCTGACTGGGCGTTAGCCAGCACGCTGCCCTCTGGAGTTCGGACTTTCCTCCGCTACCGGCGCCCATCGCGGGCGCCGCCCGCGGCGATCACCTCGGACCACTACGGCACATGTTGAATTCTACCACTCTCGTCCACAGGTCGTCGGCCGGTCCTTAGCTCACGGCGCGATCACCCACGCACAACACCGAACCGCTGGTCGGGTGCGTCATGTATTGCGTAGTTGGCAGTGTCGTATTACACTGGGGCAGTGAAACACTGTTGGGAAGGTGTGCCGTGAAGAAGAGTCTCACCGTCAGGCTGCCGGAAGCGCTCGTCGCCGACATCGAAGCCGAGTCCCGTGGGCGGAAGGTTTCGAAGTCCGATGTCGTTCGCGAGCGCCTCACGTCGCGCGGTGATTCGCGCTCCGGACGCCCCGCGATCGATGCCATTGCTGATCTGATTGGCTCGGTCGACGGGCTCCCTCGCGATCTGAGCGCGCGCCGGAAGGAATATCTTCACAAGACCGACTATGGCCGGAAGCGTGGTCGTTGACGCCGGCTTTCTCGTTGCGCTGCTGAGCCATCGCGATGGATACCACCGCTGGGCCGCGGCCCAAGCGGAGCGCTTTCCGCCGCCGTGGCACACGAGCGAGGCCGTGCTTTCAGAGACGTTTCACCTGTTGGAGTCTCGCGGTGAGTCTGCACTCGTTGCTCTTCTCCGCCGCCGGGCGCTCCTCGCCGCCTTCGACCTCAACGACGACCTCGAGCGACCGCTGAGGCTGATGGAGAAGTACGCGGACGTACCGATGAGCCTGGCGGATGCGTGCCTCGTGCGCATGACGGAGACCTTGGCGGACGTGGTACTGCTCACCACCGATAGGGATTTCCGCGTCTATCGTCGTCATGGGCGGCAAGCCGTGCCGTGCATCCTGCCGGTCGGACGGCAGCGCGCCCAGTGAACAGCAGTGCCCGTCAGTCCCCGGTTGGTGTCACCTGCTCTTGTGCAGCAATCCAGCGATCGATCTTCGCTTCCAACACATCGAGCGGCAACGACCCATCTTCGAGCGCGGCGGCGTGGAATGCCTTGATGTCGAAGCGGTCTGTAAGCGCCTGTTCGGCCCGCCTGCGCAGCTCTTGCAGCTTGAGCTCGCCGATCTTGTACGCCAACGCCTGCCCCGGGATGGCAATGTAGCGCTCCGCCTCGGCAACCGCTTGCGTCTTGCTCGTCGCAGAGTTGTCGATCATGTATTCGATCACCTGCTCGCGCGTCCAGTCCTGGTCGTGCAAGCCGGTGTCCACGACGAGGCGGATGGCACGCCAGAGCTCCGCCTGCAAGCGGCCGAAGTACTGATACTGATCGGTGTAGATGCCCAGCTCCTTGCCGAGTGACTCGGCGTACAGCCCCCAGCCCTCGACAAACGCGGTCTCGATTCCAAAGCGGCGAAACCGCGGCAGGTCGGCCAGCTCCTGCTGCAAGGCGATCTGGAAGTGGTGGCCCGGGATCGCCTCGTGCAGGAACAGATTCTCCATATCCCATGTCTTCCGCGTCGGCAGGTCATACGTGTTGACATAGAAGATGCCTGGGCGCGACCCGTCCTCGCTTGGCTGCTGATACTCGCCCCCGGCGGCCGAGGCGGCGCGAAACGGCTCGACGGGACGGATCTCGAACGACGCCTTCGGGAGCAGGGAGAACAACCGCGGCACACCGGCCTCGACGCGTGCCCTGAGGCCGTTGTACGCCTTCAGTAGCGCGTTCTCGCTGGCGAATCGAAACTGTCGGTCGGTGGTCATGAACTCGAAGAAGGCCGCGAGATCGCCTTTGAAGCCCACCTGCTGCATCACCTGCTTCATTTCACCGTGGATGCGCGCCACCTCCTTCAGGCCGATGCGATGGATCTCGGCCGGTGTGAGATCGGTCGTCGTCGAGCGCTTGGCGTTGAAGGCATACCAGGCGTCGCCGTCTGGGAGGGCAGACAGCGCCACGGTGTCGCGACACGCGGGAAGGTATTCGTCCTCAATGAAGCTACGCAGGCGCCGATAGGCAGGCACCACGTGCTCGCCGATCATCGCGCGGTAGGCGCTGGTGAGACGCTTCCCGTCGGCGTCACCAAACTCTGGCGGCATGCGCGCGATTGGCCCCCAGAAGTCCGTGTCCTCCGGCTCGTCCGCAATGATGGCGTCGAGCTGCGGCACGACCTTCTGCATCAACACCTTGGGCTGCACGACGCCGCGCGCCATCCCCTCGCGCATGTTGGCGATTGCCTGATCGAAGAGGTTGGGCAAGCGTTGGGCACGCTGGAGCCAGTTGTCATAATCGCCGACCTCCCTGAACGGCTGGGCGCCCGTGCCAGAGCCCAACTGCACGGCCAGGCTGGCCACGCTGTAGAACTGATTGATCGGCTGCATCCAGTCGGGGAAGCGCTCCGTCTCGAGCTCTCGCTCGAGATTGCGCACGAAGATGTCATAGCTCAGGCGCGCCTGCTCATCGAGCGTCCGGCCGTCGAGGGCCTGCGCGCGCTTCAGCCATCCCGCGTTGAAGTCGTGCATCCGCTTCCGAAAATCGGCGGCCAGGAAGTTCGGCAACTGATCGTTGTAACGGGTGTCGCCGATGAAGGTCGCCTGGATTGGATCGAGCCGAAGCAATTCCTCCCAATACTCAGCGTAGAACTTGTCGAGCTCGGCCGCGGCCTGAGCCAGGTCGCCCTCGGTTGCCGACGACCGAGCGGAATCGGAGGCTTCTTGACGGCAACCAAGAAGGGAAACAACGAGCGCGAGAGCCATCAGGATGCGATTCATGAATTTTCCTCAATTGCCGTAGCACAGAGCCTATCGCGGACGCGCGCGGCAGAACCACGAAGGTCGCGAAGAAGAGAATTCAACTTGGTTTTCTTCGTGCTCTTCGTGTTCTTCGTGGTTGAATCTTCGTGTCTTCGTGGTTGATCCTTCGTGCCTTCGTGGTCTCCCTAGCCGTCGCGCTCCTGGCTGATCTGGTACTGTTCAAGCTTCTTGTACAAGTTGCTGCGGGGCGTCCCAATGACCTCGGCGGTCTTGGAAATGTTCCAGTTGTTGTCGCGGAGCCGCTCGACCAGGAACGCACGTTCCGCCTGCTCCTTGAACTCCTTGAGGGTCGACGGCCGTGACGGCTCCGGCGCGGGAGGCGGCATGGCATCTCCTGAGCTAGACGCGTCCGGCGCCACTCGGTCGTCGATTGACGTGCCTGCCGGGGCTGGAGCGGCGCGATCCGCTCCAGAGAGACCGCTTGCGGCAGTTCCCGGCGCGCGCTCCAGCCCACCGGTTGGCGCCTGCGGCTCAGCGGCCGAAGGGCCGAGGCGCGTCTCGAGCCTGAGGATCTCCCGTAGCTCCGCCTCATCGATGCTCTCGCCCCGCGACATGATCAGGGCGCGCTCGACGGTGTTCCTGAGCTCCCTGATGTTGCCCTTCCAGCGCTGGTGCTGCAGGAGCGCCATGGCCGGCGGTGTGAAGCGCTTCGCCCGAAAGCTGGCACCTTCACGTGCGAACAAGTCCATGAAGTGGCGCACGAGCGAGGGGATATCCTCTGCGCGCTCGCGGAGCGGTGGCACTGAAATCGGGATGACGCTCAGCCGAAAGTAGAGGTCCTCGCGGAACGTGCCTCGTGCAATCTCCTCCTCGAGCCGCTTGTTCGTCGCAGCAATCACACGCACGTCGACCTTGAAGGTCTTGGCGGAGCCGATTCGCTCCACCTCACCCTCTTGCAGGACGCGCAGCACCTTGGCCTGGGTCTTCGGGCTCATGTCTCCGACTTCATCCAAGAAGATCGTGCCGCGGTCCGCCTGCTCGAACTTCCCGAGCTGCTTGTCGGAAGCACCGGTGAAGGAGCCTTTCTCGTGACCGAAGAGCTCGGATTCGATCAGCTCCTCCGGAATCGCTGCACAGTTGACTTGGACGAAGCGCTCCTTCGCGCGCTGACTGTTGCGATGGATGGCACGAGCGACGAGCTCCTTACCGACGCCGCTCTCGCCGAGGATGAGCACCGTTGCGTTGGTCGGCGCCGCACGCGCCACATCGTCCAGGACCCGCCTGAGCGCCGGGCTGTCACCCGTGATCCGATACTTGGCCTCGGCGTCCTGTCGCAGGCGCCCGACCTCGGTCTTGAGACGGCTCGCATCGATGGCATTGCGCACGGTGACGAGGACGCGCTCGCTGGCGAGCGGCTTCTCGATGAAGTCGAACGCACCAAGCTTGGTGGCGGTGACGGCATCGCTGATCGTCGCATGGCCGGAGATCATCACGACCGGCACCCCTTCGTCCAGGCTTCGGATGCGGCCGAGCACCTCGAGCCCATCCATGCCAGGCATCTTGATATCCAGGAAGACGAGATCCGGCATGGCGCGCTCCATCAGGGCGAGCGCCTCTTGGCCGGTCGCCGCCACGAGACAGTCGTAGCCTTCGTATTCGAGGATCATCCGCATCATGTCGCGGATGGCAGCTTCATCGTCGATGACTAGGATGCGTGGCTTCATGGATGATGGAAGTTGTGAGTTGTGAGTTATGCGTTGTGAGTTTAGGTCGGGCCGCCTCGCCGAGGCGGCCGTGACGGCGCGGGAGGCCGACGCACCCTACCATCGCAGAGAGTGCTGAGCTCAAACACTTACAACTCATCACTCCTCATGTCGCAGCAGTTGCAAGAACGCCGGCTCGTCGAGCGTGGCGACACCGAGCTCGCGCGCCTTCTCCAGCTTACTGCCTGGCGAGTCGCCGGCGACCACGAAGGCGGTCTTTCGGCTTACTGAGCCCACGACTTTGCCGCCGAGCCGTGCGATCGCCTCCTCTGCTGCCTCTCGCGACATCGACGTAAGCGTGCCGGTCAGCACGAACGTCTTGCCCTCCAGTGTATGCGACACTGCCGGCGTCAACGGCGCCACCGTTGCCGATCCCATGTTGACCCCGGCGGCCTGCAAGCGGTCGATGAGGTCACGATTATGCGGCTCGGCAAAGAACTCGCGGATGGCCGCCGCAACCACCGGGCCCACATCACCGACATCCTGCAACGCTTCGAGACTGGCTGCCGCGAGCCGCTCCATGGTTTGAAAGCTGGTCGCGAGCGCCTGCGCGCCGCGCTCCCCGACATGACGGATCCCCAGAGCATAGACGACCCGCCAGAGGTCGACGCCCTTGCTGCCCTCAATCTCGTTCAGCAAGCTGCGGGCCGACTTCTCACCAAAGCGGCGCTCTTCCTGGCGAAGCTCCCATTCCGGCTCACCGCCCGCTTCGCCCCTCGACTCCGCTCGTCCCTCGACTTCGCTCGGGACGACCCTGAGCCTGTCGAAGGGTCGGGGCGACCCTGAGCTTGCCGAAGGGTCGCGCGGCGGTGTCTTCCGCCGCACCGCGGCAACGAACCGCAGGCCCGTGAGGGTTTGGAGGTCGAGGCGATAGAGATCGGCCACGTTGGTGACGATCTGGTCGCCGGTCAGCTTTTCGATGAGCGCCGGCCCCAAGCCTTCGATGTTCATCGCGCGACGCGACGCGAAGTGCTCGAGGCTGCGCCGCAGGCGCGCGGGACAGGAGGTGTTGGGACATCGCCAGACCGCTTCGCCCTCAGGGCGCACGAGGCGGCTCTCGCACGACGGACAGACGCTGGGAAAGACGTAAGGCTGAGGGGCATCTGCGCCTTCCGGCCGCACGCTCACGATCGGCTTGACGATCTTTGGAATCACGTCCCCGCTGCGCTCGACCAGCACCATATCGCCAGGTCGGATGTCCTTGCGCTTGATTTCCTCCTCGTTGTGTAGCGTGGCGAACGTGATGGTCGCCCCGCCGAGCGCGACCGGCTCGAGCACGCCGACCGGCGTGACGGCGCCCGTGCGTCCGACGTTCACGTCGATGCGAATGAGCTTGGTGGTCGCCTGCTGCGCCGGGAACTTGAATGCGGTCGCCCAACGCGGAAACTTCGCCGTCGCCCCCAGGCGGAGACGCATCTCCAGCTCGTCGACCTTGATCACCACCCCATCGGTCTCGAACGGGAGCGTGTGGCGCTGGTCGGCCCACAGGCGGCAGTGGGCCACGAGCTCCTCGACGTCAGCGCAAACCCGCCAGTGGGGCTCAACGGGAACGCTCCAGCGACCGAGTTGCTCGAGGGTCTCGACGTGCGTCCGCGAGAGCGGCGGATCCTCTGGCGTCGCGGGCGCCCTCACGACCTGGTAGAAATAGGCGCCGAGACGCCGCCTGGCCACGAGCGCCGGATCGAGGTTGCGCATGGTGCCGGCGGCGGCGTTGCGAGGGTTGGCAAACGGGGGCTCGTCGGCTTCCAGCCGCTGCTCGTTGACCCGCGCGAACTCGGCCAGAGGCAGATACACTTCGCCGCGCACCTCGAAGCGACCGGGCTGAGGGTCGCGGAGCACCAGCGGCACCGCACGAATGGTGCGGACGTTGGCCGTGACGACCTCGCCACGGATCCCATCGCCGCGGGTCACGCCGCGTACCAGCCGGCCGTCTTCATAGGTGAGCGCAATGCTGAGACCGTCGATCTTGAGCTCCGCGACATAGCTGTACGACGCCTCTGGACCCAAGGCACGACGCAGGCGCTCGTCGAACGCTCGGAGCTCGGCTTCGTCGTAGGTGTTGTCGAGGCTGAGCATCGGTGCGACGTGCTCGGCGGTCTCGAAGCCTTCGAGCGCACGTCCGCCGACGCGCTGGGTCGGCGAATCCGGCGTGACGCGCTCTGGGCTCGCCCGCTCGAGCGCTTTCAGCTCGTCCACCAACGCATCGAACTCGGCGTCAGAGATGTCCGGATCGTTGTGGATGTAGTACCGCTCTTCGTGGTAGCGAATGAGCCTGCGGAGCTCGTCGATGCGATCTTGCGGTGGAGAGGAGGGAGGAAAGATGCGTGTCATCTTTCTCTTTCTCCATTCAGCGGTCCCTGGCAAGCACGTAGTCGACGAGCCCGGTCAAGGCTTCCCGCTCGCGTGACGGCTCGAACGCGCGGAGCTGCTGCTTGGCACGAAACGCATACTCGCGCGCCAGGTCGATCGCCCCGTCGAGCGCGGTGTGCTCGCGAAGCAGCGTCATGAGCCGCCTCCAGGCGTCCGGCGTGAGGCGACGCTCGCGCATGGCCTCATCCACGAAGGCGCGCGCGTCATCACCACCACGCCTCAGCAACGTGATGATGGGCAGCGTGACCTTCCCTTCGCGGAGATCGCCGCCGACAGGCTTGCCGAGGACGGTCTCGTCGGCCGTATAGTCCAACAGATCGTCGACGAGCTGAAAGGCAACACCGAGATTGAACCCGTAGTCCCACAACGCCTGTTCTTGCGCCGGCGAGAGCCTGCCGAGCATGCCGCCGATCTTCGCGCACCCGGCGAACAAATAGGCGGTCTTGCGCCGGATGATCTCGAGATATTCCTCCTCGGTGATGTCGATGTTCCCCGTCCGGGTCAATTGAAAGAGCTCACCCTCGATCATGCGGAGCGTGACGTCGCACAAGAGCCGAATCACCTCGATGCGGTCGTGCGTGAGGGCGAGCGCCATCGACTTGATATAGAGGTAGTCGCCGAGCAAAACGGTGATGTCGTTGCCCCAGCGCGAGTGCACGGCAAGCCGGCCGCGCCGCACCTCGGCCTCGTCGATGATGTCATCGTGGACCAGCGTCGCGGTGTGGATGAACTCGACGACGGAGGCGTAGGTGATGCCGCGATCGCCGTCGTAGCCGGCGAGCCGCGCAGCCATCAGCAGCACGGCGGGGCGGATGCGCTTGCCGCCACTCGACTGGATATAGCGCCCCATCTCCGGAATCAGCTCCACGCGTGATTCGATCTGGTGAACGAACTCTCGTTCGACACGTTCGAGCTGCTCCCGGACCGGCTCGAAGAGCTGGCCGAGATCGAGAGGCAAAGACGATGGCTGCTGCACGGGACCGCTCACAAAAACCTCTGCATAGTAACGCAAAAGAGACGCAAACTGGGCTCGCGGCTCCCTCCTCCGGGGCTCGTCATGGCCTGAACAGCTCCTCGAAGTTGGCGGTGGTCTCGGCCGCCACCACCTCTGGCGAGGTCTCCCGCACGGTGGCGAGCACCTCGACCACGCGCGCCACCAGGGCGGGCTCGTTGCGCTGCCCACGGTGGGGCGGGGGGGCGAGATAGGGGCTGTCGGTCTCGACGAGGTATCGGTCTCGCGGCACCTGTTTCGCCACCTCGCGCAGGCCGTCCGCACGGGGAAACGTGACGATCCCCGAGAACGACAGATAGAACCCGAGATCGAGCGCCGCCGCCGCCAAGCGGCCGTCGCCCGTGAAGCAGTGGAACACGCCTCGGAGGGCGCCACGATTCTCCTCGCCGAGGATGCGCGTCGTATCCGCGTCCGCTTCGCGTGTATGGATCACCACCGGCAGATCCAGCTCCTGCGCCAACTGGATCTGCGTGCGGAACACGGCGTGCTGCACCTCGCGCGGAGCGAAGTCGTAGTGGTAGTCCAGGCCGATTTCCCCCAGCGCGCGAGCGGCCTCGTTGGTGCGGAGCGCCGCGCTGACCGTAGATGTGACGCGCGCCGGATCGCTCCCGTAGGGCCCCGCGTGATGCGGATGGATCCCCGCGCTGAAGCGCACCGCTGGCCACAGCGCGCGCAGGCGGGCGACACGTGCGGCTTCATCGCGGTTGCCAGCCTCGAGAATGCAGAGCGTCCGCGTGACGCCCGCAGCCTGCGCCCTCTGAATGACGCCTTCGACGTCCGCGGCGAAGACATCATCCGCCAGGTGGCTATGTGAATCGATGAGCGGCGGTTCCATCTGATCAGGGCGCGAAGGACGGACCAAAGCGAAGCGGGCCCGCGCCTAGCGAACGCGGCTACCCGGCGGCAACGGCGAGTCGAAACCAACCAGCTGCGGCTTACCACCTTCGGGACTACTGGCCAGGACCATCCCATTCGATTCGACGCCCATCAAGGTCGCCGGCTGCAGGTTGGCGACAATCGCGATCGTTCGGCCCACCAGGGCCTCCGGCTCATAGGCTTCGCCAATGCCTGCCACGACCGTCCGCTGCTCGAAGCCGAGATCGACGGTCAGCTTCAGCAGCTTCTTCGACTTGGGCACGCGCTCCGCGCCCAAGACCTTCGCCACGCGCAGGTCGACCTTCATGAAGTCGTCGATGGAAATGCGCGGCTCACCTACCGGGCTCCCTGGGCTCGGGACGGTCGCCTGGGCCGCAGCGCTGGGCTCGGGACTCGTCTGGGGACTCGTCTGGGGGCTCGTCTGATCCTGATCGTGTTCGGTCACATCAATCTCCACTCGTGGAAAGAGAGGCTCCACGGGGCCAAGCGACCGCCCCACCGGTAAGGTGGAGGGCCTGAGGTCGACCCACGACTCGGCATCGATACCGAGCATGCGCCGGATACGGGTGGCGGTCGCAGGTACCGCGGGCTCGATGAGGGCGGCAATCACCCGGATAGCGTCCGCCGCATGATAGAGCGTCGTCTCGAGGTGCGAACGGCTTTCCGGCCGCTTTGCGAGCTTCCACGGCTCCCGCGCCACCAAGTAGCGGTTGGTCCCGGTCACCAACTGCCAGGCAGCGCTCAATGCCGTGGCCGTATCGAAGCGGCGGGCTGCGTCCAGTGTGGTCTCGATCCCCCGCGCCAGCTCGCCCCGGAACAGGGCGTTCTCGGCCTCCACCTCCTCCGGGAGATCGACGCCAGCCGCGGGGACACGTCCATTCACATACCGGTGGATCATCGTGACAACGCGGCTGACCAAGTTGCCGAGGTCGTTGGCCAGGTCCGCGTTGTAGCGACCGACGAACGCCCGATCGTTGAAGCTCGCGTCGTTGCCGACGGTCATCTCGCGCAATACGAAATAGCGCAGCGCGTCCACGCCGAACGTCTCCATGTACCCTTGCGGCTGAATGACATTGCCGACGGACTTGGACATCTTGGCGCCTTCCATGAGCCAGTGCCCGTGCGAAACGATGCGCTTGGGCAGCGGCAAGCCAGCTGACATCAAGAACGCCGGCCAGTAGATGGCATGCTGTCGCACGATGTCCTTCCCGATCAGGTGCACGTCGGCAGGCCAGACGGCGCGAAAGCGCGCCGCCGCCTCTGGACGCTCGTCTCCAAAGCCGGCGGCGGTGATGTAATTCGTCAAGGCGTCGAACCACACGTACATCACGTGTCCGGGGTCGTCTGGCACCGGAATCCCCCAGCGGAATGATGTGCGGCTCACACTGAGGTCCTTCAGGCCCTGCGCGACGAACGACACCACCTCATTGCGCCGAATCTCTGGCGTGACGAAGTCGGGGTTGGCGCGATAATGCTCGAGCAGCGGCTGCTCGTACTTCGAGAGGCGAAAGAAGTAGCTCTCCTCGCTGAGCCGCTCCACGACGTTGCCACAGAGCGGGCAGCGATCGCCGTCGACGAGCTGCGTCTCGGCGACGAAGATCTCGTCCACCGTGCAATACCAGCCTTCATAGCTTCCCTTGTACAGGTCCCCCCGATCGCGGACGCGGCGCCAGAGAGCCTCCGCTGCGCGATAGTGCCGCGGCTCCGACGTTCGGATGAAGTCGTCGTTGGAGATGTTGAGCGCCTCGAACAGGCTCCGAAACGCCGCCGAGAGCCCATCCACGTAGGCGCGCGTCTCCACGTTTACCTTTTGCGCTGAGCGCTCAATCTTCTGACCGTGCTCATCGGTTCCTGTCAGAAAGAACACGTCGTCACCGAGTAGGCGATGTGCTCGGGCAATGGCATCGGTCAGGATCGTCGTGTACGCGTGACCGACGTGCGGCTCACCATTCGTGTAATAAATAGGCGTCGTGATGTAGAACGGCGGCATAAGCGCTACGAACGAAAGCGTGCGAACGCAACTTCGGAGATGGTAGGAGGAAAAAGGAACCGGGTACCTTTTTCCTCCTACCTAGATCTGTCCCGCCTCGCGAAAGCTGAAGTACGTCGTGTCACCGAGGATGACGTGATCCAGTACGTCGATCCCCATGACGTCACCGGCCATCAGCAGCCGGCGCGTCAGCTTCACATCATCGCGGCTCGGTGACGGATCCCCGGACGGATGATTGTGGAACAGGACGATGGCAGCGGCACCGCGCAGGACCGCTTCTCGAAACACTTCCCGCGGGTGGACGAGGCTTCCGTCCAATGTGCCGCGCGAGACCGCGGTCGCCTTCAGGACGCGGTGCTTCGTGTCGACCATCACGATACCGAACTGCTCGACGCGATGGCCTCCGAAGCGCGGCAGCAGATACGCAGCCGTCTCACGCGGCGTCGCCAGCTGTGGACGTTCCGGTGCTGCGCGGGTCAGCGTCCGTCGGCCCAGCTCAATCGCCGCCAGCAGCCGTGCCGCCTTGGTGGCGCCAACGCCAGGCACGCGATCCAGATCATCACGCGAGGCCCGGGCCAGCCCGTGCAGTCCTTCAACCTCGGCAAGCAAGCGATCCGCGACCTCGAGCGCATCCAGGCGGCCGATGCCATGGCCGACAACGATGGCGAGCAGCTCGTTGTCGCCCAAGGCGGTTGGTCCCAGCCGATCGAGCTTCTCGCGCGGCCGATCCTCCTGGGCCAGCCGTTTCATCCTGACACCAGCACGCCGCCAACCAGCACCCGCACACCCTCGTGCTGACGGCCACGCTCGTCAATCGTACTACAGATGAGGACGCCCCTCGCGATGCGAGCCGGCGCCCAGTGAACGTCACGAAGTAAAACGCTGTCGAGGTACATAAGCAACCTCCATCTGGTAGGGTATGCGGCGGGATGATGAACTTGATTCCTTGATCCCTTGGCCCCTTGAACCCCTGCTTCCTTTCAAACCATGACACTCGTTTCCCGTGTCTCTCGTCCCTTGCCCTTCGTGGTGCTCTCGCTCTCCTACGGGGCGCTCTTCCTCGCCGCAACGCTCCTCGCGTCCGCCTGCGGTGAGCCGCCCAGCAAAGAGCTCCATCAGGCCCAGGGCGCGATCGATGCAGCACGGGCCGCCGGCGCCGCGGAGTACGCGCCGGAAGGGCTCGACGCTGCGCTCGACGCCCTGAAGCGCGCTGGCGACTTCGCCAACCAACGCGACTACCGCCAGGCGCTCAACTTCGCCCTCGAGGCGCGTGAGCGCGCGCGCAATGCGGCTGCACAGGCCGCAGAGGCGAAGGCACGGGCGCGCGGCAACGCCGAAAAGGCCCTCCAAGCCCTACAGACGCGCCTCGAGCATGCCACCAGCCTCCTGGCCAGCGCCAAGGAAGCGCGCGTCGCTCCGCGAGCAGTCCGTCCCCTCGCCGAAGCGGTTGGCGCCACCGCCAAGGTCTTGCAAGAAGCGCGCTCAGCACTCGACCGAGACGACTTCGAAGGTGCGATCGTGCTGCTTGGAGACAGCGGAGAGAAGTTGGGGACAGCCATGGACGGCGTAAGCAGTGCGCTCGTAGCACGCGCAAAGGGAGCGGGAAGGAGATGAAACAATGAGGAATCGTACGCAAGAATTCGCACGCGCGATCCGCGGTTTCGATGCAGTTTCTACCACATCGATCTTAGGGTTCGTCTAGGAATACGTGTGCCATTCTGGCCGCCGATGCGTCCCACCTGGCGGCGTTGCTCGTCGCTTACGTACGCCTCGTAAACCAGGTCCCTTCGAAGAGGACGTCGGCCCAGCCCGTCAGATAGACGGTATCGTCGCGCCATTCGACGCGCTGGGCTCCGCCAGGCGCACTGACCTGCAGATCGCGCGCGGTGCCGCCAGAGGTCGCGGCCGCTACGGCAGCAGCGCACGAGCCCGTGCCGGACGACGAGGTCGGTCCCACCCCTCGCTCGTAGATGAGGATCTGCACCTCCTGGTGGGAGACAACGTCGACCATTTCGAAGTTCGTTCCACCGGGACAGGCCGGATGTGACTGCAGCGCCGCGCCCAAGCGCACCAGTCGATCGACGTCGAGCTTCGCGAGGAGCACCAGTTGTGGGTTGCCCATCGAGAGCTGTACTGCCTCGATGCGCTCACCTGCCACGTCCAGCGTGATCGTGCGGAGCTCCTGCGGTGTGCCCATGTCGGCCCGGAACAGGAACCGATGCTCCGAGTCGACCTGCACCAAGGTGAGCAACTTGCGACCGGCGTCGGTACCGATGGCAACGGTCCGCCCCGTCAGTGCCCCGACATCCTGCGCCGCCAGCCACGTCCTTGCGATGAGCGCCGCGAGACCGCGCACGCCGTTCCCCGACACTTCCGCTGCGCTCCCATCCGCGTTGAGCAGTCGCATCGCAGCGCCATCGGCGGTACGCGTATAGAGGATCAGGCCGTCGGCGCCGAGGCCGGTATGACGATCACAAAGTCGCCGCGCCAGGGCGGGAAGGTCAGGGCACGCCGTGAGCGCCGCGGCGTGGGGCACGTAGAGAAAGTCGTTTCCGTAGGCATGTGCTTTGGTGACGTGCAGGTCGAGCATATCTCTGGCGGCCGCCTCGGCGAGGCGGCCCTACCCTCTTCGATCTCTGGCGGCCGTCTCGACGAAGCGGCCCTACCCTCTTCGGTAGGGCGCGTTCGCCGAACGCGCCGTGCCCGCGAGCCACGTCACGGCACCGCGAAGGCGTTGAAGACGTACGTGTAGCCAACCGTGAAGCCAAACCCTGGCTCGTTTTCAGTGAGACCGAAGATGAGACCGCCGTCGATGCGCCCCGGTCCATGGGTGTAACGGAGCCCCATGCGCAGCGCGCTTCGGCTCTCGGTCCCTGGCACATCGAGGTCCCCGGTGTCGAACCGGCCGTTCAGCTCGCCGACAATCTCGACCCCTCGCGCCACGGCGTTGGCGACCGAGGCACCGTAGGTGAACGCGGTGACCTGGTCGCCGCCAACTGGATTGCCCAGCCAGCCGACGCCGAAGTTCCCCACCACGCGGGTCGACTGCGTCGTCTTGGCCAGCAGCCCCTGCACGAAGAAGTCGCTTGTCCCGAGGCCGAGGCCGCTCGACTTGCTGGCGGTCGACAAGCGCGTCACCAGGCGTACACCGAGCCCGGGGCGATCAGCACTTTCACCGACCAGGCGCAGCTTCAAGCCGACTATCGTGTCGTCGAAGCTCCGCGTGCTGGTGCCATCGATTTCCAGATCGTCGGTGAGGGGGGCGTCTTCACGCTCGGCGATCGCCAGGCGGGTATGGACACCCGTGTCGAACTGCAGCTCTGCGATCGAGCTGATGCCAATGCTGACGCCGAGCGTGGGCAATCGCAGCCGGTTGCCGGTCAGGCCCGACGCCGGATAGAGCACGTCGCGGCCGTAATCAGCGCCCGCTTCGATGAGGATGTTCCCACTCCCGATGGTCTCGGGATCCTCGGTGACCAGGGGACGCTGCTGCGCTGCGCTCGGTGCAGCAAAGAGGCCCCAGAGGAGCGTGGCAGGCGCGCAGACGCACACCAACCGACGCCAGAGCGTCGCGTGACGTTCCACGATGGTCGGTCCTCCTCAACACGTGCAGGTGCCCCGGTCAATGGAAATCATATCAGAGCGGCGAGGGATGCGTGACAGGGGTGACAAGGTGACGGGGGTGACAAGGTGACGGGGGTGACAGGGTGACAAGGTGAACGCGTGGTTCGAGCTGTCGAGGCCGGCCGTCGAGCGACGTTGAAGCGTCACCCGATTTCCACCCGGAATTCTCGAACAACCCCTCACCTTGTCACCCGCTCACCTTGTCACCCGCTCCCCGGCCCTCGCCCCTTGCCCCTGCTTAGAAGGTCCTGCGGCTGTCGAGGAGAATGGTGACCGGGCCGTCGTTCACGAGCTCGACTTGCATCGTGGCCTGAAAGACTCCTTCGGCGGCGGCGAGGCCGCGCTGGCGGAGGCGACGCCCGACATCCTCGTAGAGCGCACGGGCTGGACCGGGTGCTTCCGCGAGGTCGAGTGAGGGCCTTCGTCCCCGGCGACAATCGCCATGGAGCGTGAACTGAGACACCAGCAGGACGGCGCCGTTCACCTCCGTCACGGCCCGATTCATCTTCCCCCCGTCGTCGTTGAAGATGCGAACCTCGGCCACCTTGTTGGCAATGTAGGCGGCGTCCTCCGGACCATCGCCCTTCTCCACTCCGACGAGCACGAGCAGACCGAGCCCGATCTCAGCGGCAGTCTCCCCTTCCACGCGAACAGCCGCGCGGCTCACGCGCTGGACGACAGCCCTCATTCTGTGCCGAGCGCTTCTGCCTGCAAGACACGCCGGCGAAGCGATGCGGGTGGATTCAGTCGCGTGTCCAGCAAGTGCCGCGGCATGACGTTGCCGAGCGCTCGAAGCATGGAGCTCTTGACACCCGTGTGCTCGCGCTCGAGCTCCGCCAGGAGACGCTTGATGCGTTGACGCTGAAGGCCGAGGTCGCCGCACGCGGGGCAACAGCAGCCAATGACGGGGAGCTGACATTCCTTCGTGTAGCCACGGGCCTCGTCTTCGGCGACGTAGACCAGTGGTCGAATCACGACATGTCGACCGTCATCGGAGACGAGGCGGGCCGGCATCGCCTTGAGGGCTCCGCCGAAGAACAAGTTGAGGAGCAAGGTCTCGACGAAGTCGTCCGCATGATGGCCGAGCGCGATCTTGGTGGCGCCGACCTGCGCGGCGAGGCGGTAGAGGGCACCTCGACGCAGGCGCGCACACAGCGAACAGGGCGTCGCATTTGCCTCGAGCAGATCATCCATGATGCCGCCGATCGCCGTGTGCTCGATGTGGTGCTCCCAGCCGTGCGCCTCACACGTCGCCTTGATGAGGTCGTGGCGGTACCCGTCATAGCCGGAATCCACGTTCACCGCCACCAAGCTGAACGCAATCGGCGCACGTCGGCGCAGCACATCGAGAATCTGGAGCAGCGCCCAACTGTCTTTCCCGCCGGAGAGGCCGACCATGACGCGATCGCCGTCCTCGATGAGCCCGAAATCGGTTATCGCCTTTGTCGTCTTCCGGGCAATCCGTGCCTCGAGGGAGCTGCGGTAGGACATCGGGTTGAGTATACAGGGTCAAGGGATCGAGGGAACAAGGGGTCAAGGAGTCAAGGGATGGTTCTTCGGGCGTACGTAGCGCGGGGCCTTCAGGCCCCGCGGCCGACGAGCCGGAAACGTCGCGCTCACCCCGCTGAGCGAACCACCCTCCCTTGACCCCTTGACCCCTTTTTCAACGATAGAGTGGCGTCAGCCGAACCCGCGCGCCCAGGAAGCGCGGGTCACGCGAGCCGGGCATGGTGAAGAGTGGGAAGAAACCGGCGCTCGAGGAAAGCTTCAAGCGATAGATATAGTTGAGCGGCTCCCCGGGCATCGGCTTGTATGGAAATCCGCGCGGCATCTGCACGCGGACCTCCTTGAACGCATTCTCGGTCAGTGCAACCTCGAGGCGTTCTACACCGGTATCGATGCGGACGGTCGTGGGGAGCTCGCCAGACATGAGATTGATCAACAACGCGCCGAGGCGGGCCGGCCGCGGCCCGTCTGGTGACGGGATCCAGACCGGCGCGCGCAAGAGGATCTCCGCCGTGCCCTCACCGCGAATCCAGAACCAGGCGTTCGGCTCGAGCTTGTAGACCTGGTCGTCGAGAAAGTACGCCACGAGCGGCGGATTGCCAGAGAGCTTGACCTTGGCGCGCGAGGGCTGGACGTTGACGGGGAGATCGTTGATGAGCGAGAGCTCGACCGGCAGCCAGCGGAACAGCGCTCGCTGCGGGTGCGCCCAGGGATAGAACGAGGTGTAGAACGGATCGATCACGAGCTGTCCGCAGAACAGCCCACCAACGGTCATTGCCGTCAGCGCGCTCCGCGCGCTGAACAGCGCTGGCGCGACGAAGAGGAACAGGCCGTAGTACGGCAGGAAATAGCGATTGCCCACCGGTGCGCCGCCGCCAGAGTAGGTGAACGGCATGTAGAGCAGCAAGGTGAGCGCGCCGAGCAGGATGGTACCCGCCACGAGCCACTGAAAGCCCTCACGCCGCTGCCGGCCCGCCCACAGGAACAGGAGGACTATGAGCACGCCCGGGAAGAAATACGGGACGAGGCCCGTGTGGCGGCCAAACACGAAGTAGACGACATTGTGCGGGAAGACCGTGAGGAGCGCGCCGCGATTGAATAGTACGTCGGTAGGGACCGTATCGGTGGCGCGCCGCAGCCCGCTGTTGCGAAACGTACGGTCTTCCGTGAGGAACGGGAAGCCGTTGTCCGCATAGAACGTCGCCCGATATCCGCCCTGGTAGTTGAACTCTCCGGTGATGACGGCGTTCATCGCGAACAATCCACCGACAACCACCGTGAACACGACCGTCGTGAGACAGGCGCGCTTCCACTGGCGGCGAAGGAGTGACAGCGCAACGAGCGGCATGAGGGCAAACACGTTGGTGGGCTTCGAGAATGTCGCCACACCAAGGAGCGCCACACCAAGCCACGTGCTGGCATCCGCACGCAGGAAGCGTCCCCACTCGTCCTTCAGGTGGCGGCTCGGCACCAGTGGGCTGGCGACCTCCTTGTAGCACCAGAGGAAGATGCCGAGCAGGAGCAGCGCGAAATTGAAGAGCTCCGGCGTCAGCCAGACGAAGTACACGGGCACGACGGACGCAAAGAGAAACGCCATCGCAAAGGCGAACGCCGTGATGGAGGAAGTGCGAGTGCGCAAGAAGGCATAGCCCGCGCCGAGGCACAGCGTGAACAGAATCGCGTGCAGAACCAGAAAGCCGTTCGTCCCGAGAAAGAAGATGAACGGCGCTGCCACGAGGGGGTAGATGAAGGCCTTGCTGATGTACAGGCGCTCCCCGCGATCCGGATCGTCGTGCTTGATTCGCTGAGCGAATGGGAATTCCGAGGTCAGCGCGAGCTCGACATCCTTCCCCTCCTTGAGGAAGATGCCCTGCGGTCCGGACGGGAACTCCCGCCAGACACGCACGAGATCTGCGCGCCGATACTCGAAGTCGAAGTCCTCGGCCAGGCTGTGACCGAGCACGTAGTACGTGGCCTCGTCGCCTTGAAAGCCGACAGCCTTTCGCGGGAAGTCCACCGTGAGGGCGAGCGTGGTCAAGAATGCCCCCACGAGCAGCACGCCCACCACACCTGGCTCTTGCCACATGGGCGCGACCCTCGGTGTGCGCGGCGCGTTCACCAAGGCGCCCCCTGGGGGGGCCCGGCCTCGGCCGGTCCGCCGAGAAAGCTCAGGTCCTCCCGAAGCAGCCCTTGCCGCTTCGTTCGGCGTGAGACGCGGTGCATCAGCTCGTAGAGCCGCTCCATCTTGTGGACGAAGGCCTGGATGTCGTACTGCATGCCGGTCGCATGCGCGTGGCGCCCCAGCTGCATCCGGAGCTCTGGATCATCGTGGAGCTCGAGCACGGCGGCCGCGAGCGCGCCTGCATCCCGACGCAAAACGATGCGTGCGTCGCGCCCGTCGGTCAGAATGTCCATCAGGCCATCGGCATCGGTGGCCAGGATCGGCTTCCCCATGGCCAGTGCCTCGAAGGCGGTCAGCGGCGTCCCTTCCCACAACGACGGAAAGACGACGAGGTCCAGTGCGGCGAGCGCGCCCGCGACATCCCGCGTGAAGCCAGTGAAGTGCACGCAGCCCGAGACACCACGCGCCCGCGCCTGTGCTTCGAGCTCCGCTTGCAGCTCTCCCTCGCCAACAATGAAGCAGCGCGCACTGGGCAAACGCTCGCGCACCACTTTCATGGCGTCGACGAGGTATGTGTTGCCTTTCGACGGCATGAGCCGCGTCACCGTACCGAGGGCGAACGTATCCGCGTCGATGCCGAGGGCCGCACGCGCCGCGCGAATCTCCTCGCCGCTTCGCGGTCGAGCAAACTCCTCCAGCGGGACACCGAGGTAAACGACCTTGATCTTGGTCTCGGGCACGAGCCGAGCACGCACGACGAACTCAGCCGTCGACTGAGACACGGCGAGCGCCAGGTCCGTATAGGGCTGAAGGATTCTATCGGCAACCCTTTGGAACCACGGCGTGTCCGTGTGGTTCGCGTGCTCGTGCAAGAGGACCGGCAGCCCCCGCGTCGCGGCCGCCAGGCGACCAAACGTCGTCGCCCCATAGCCGTGCAGATGGACGATGTCGGCGCGCTGGGCATCGAAGACCTTGCCAAGGGCCGTCCACGTCGACGGATCGAACCGCCCTTTGTGCAGGTAGGTCACATCGACGCCAAGCTGCTCGAGCGTGTCCTCAGAGAGATCTTTGCGGCGGAGGCTGACGAGCGACACATTGAATCGGCTCTTGTCGAAGCGCGGGATCATCCACGCAAACAACCGCTTGACACCGTGCATCCGGGAGCCGGGCCACCCGAGATGGTCGCAGACTTGGACAACGTTCAGCATCTAAACAGATTCAAGGACCTACAAAAGCCCTTCCGCCCGATACCAAGCGACCGTCCGCCGGATCCCCTCGGGGAGATCCACCTTGGGCTCGTATGCCAGCTCCGTGCGGGCGCGCGTCGTGTCGAATGCACGGCTCTTGGTGTAGAAGTCCACGCGCCGCCGATAGAGCGGCGGCTCCACGCGCAGCGGCACGCACACCAGCTCGCACACCGCCCCGGCGAGCCAGAAGGGCCAGACCGGCAGCCGTAGCCGCGGTGGCTTGACCTTCAGCTCGTCCGCAATGAGCCGCGTCAGCTCGTTGAGGGTTGTATACCGAGGCCCCGCGAGTAAATAGGTCCGCCCGGCCGCCTGCGGCAGCTCGCCGCAGAGCCGAAACCCCTCGACGAGGTCATCGATGTACGTCAGATGATAGAAGACCTCGCCCGATCCGAGAATGGGGAATCGGCCCCGCGCGATCCCACGGAACATCTTGAGAAACCGTGTGTCACCCGGGCCGTAGATACCGATGGGCCGAGCAACGACCACCTCGACGTCGCCGCCCTGACCGGCCCGGCGCGCCTCCTCTTCCGCTTCCAGCTTGGTTTGCTGGTAGATGTCGCCCGGATTGAAGGGCGCCTTCTCGTTGGCCGGCGGATTCGCCACGTGACCATGGACGCCTCCGGTGCTGCAATACACGAGGCGCCGCACGCTGCGGGATCGGGCGTTGTGAATAATGTTCAGCGTTCCGCCGACGTTCACCTCTCGGTACATGGTCGCCGGCTGACCTGCTTCCCGATAGGCTGCCGCCACGTGATAGATGACCTCTGCGCCGTCGCACGCCTCTCCCACCATCAGCGGATCGCTCAAATCCGCTTCTGCGATCTCGATGCCGGCCGCGCGCAGATCCTGGACGACCGGACGGCTGGCGCTCTCCGGCCGAACGACGCCGCGCACCTCGGCGCCACGGCTCTTGAGGTACCGAGCCAGGTGGCCACCGGTGAATCCCGTTACGCCCGTGACCAGTGTCTTCACAGCTTCGAGCTCCTTGCGCGCACCTGGCCAACCGGCGGGAGCGGCGTGTGGCCGACGGGCCGCGATGAGCCGTCCATGAGCAGCTCGTACGCGCGCCGCGTGCGCTCCACGTATCCCGCGCGGCTGTACTTCGCGCTGGCCAGCTGGCGGGCGCCGTCAACGATGCGGGCGCGTTCGGCTGGATTCCGCAGCAGCACGGTCAGGCCATCGGCGACCGCCTCGGCATCTGGCCGCACCAGCACCGCCGACGTCTCGTCGAGCACCTGACGATGCGTCCAAAGGTCGGTCGCAACGATTGGACGGCCCGAGCGCAGATACGAGTAAATCTTGAGCGGCGTATTCGTGCCGGCAATCCGTGGTGAGACCAGCACGTCGCAGGCATCTACGAAGTGCGGGATCTCTTCGGGCGGCCGCTGTCCTACACAAAAAATCGGTGCGCCGCGTGCAGCCGCTCGCTTCTGATAACCGCTGACCTGCTCGGGCGCCCCACCGACGATCACGACCACGGCATCAGGCACACGCGTCCGAAGATGCACCGCAGCCTCGAGCAACAGGTCGAGCCCCTGATACGATTCGAAGGTACCAGTGTAGAGCACGACGGGCTGCTCCGGCGTGATGCCCCAAGCCGCGCGCAACTTCTCGCGTCCAGGCCCCGGCACGTCGTCGACGTCGCCGCCCATGACGTTCTCGATCAGCACCGCCCGCTCGCCCGCGCCCATCGTGCGCACCTGATCCTGCAGCTCCTGGCAAATCGTAATGATCACCCGCGAGTCGCGGACCATCGTCTGCTCCATCCAGTCGAAGACACGACGCAACAGACGGGACTGCGAGAAGTGAAAGTTGGCGAGCTGCTGCGGCAGGCTCGAATGCATGTCATACAGGTGCGGCACGCCGAGCCGTCGACTCAGCCACACACCCAGCAGGCCCGCTTCCTCGTGGGAATGGATGGCATCGTAGCGATTGCGGCGGCCGAGCGCCCAGCGCAGCGCAGTCGCACCGAGGCAAACATCCAGAATCGCTTTGCGAAGAGAGGGACCGACAGGCACGCTGTGGACGAAGGGCGGCCGCGCACACCGCACGATGCGGACGTTCGGCAGCTGCACGTCGCCGCCAAAGGGATAGGTGACCAGATCGACCTGGTGCCCATCCTCGACCAGCGCTTTAATGCGGTGATACTCGCTGAATGGCGTGCCACGCGGCTCAAAGAACGGCTCCGGAGCCAGCATGAGGATCCGGAGCGGAGCGGCGGGGGCAGTCACAGAATTCAACCCATGCGTTGCGGCGTCGTAGCCCAGCAACAATGTCGGCATTATAGACAGTGGGTGACACGGTGACAAGGTGAGAGGGTGACAGGGTGACAAGGTGAGGGGGTTCTTCGGGCATAGATGTGGCGGCGAACAGAATTTCCGCTTCCGACCTGGCACTGTCCTGCGATGTGGGCTGCGTACGCCTGGATGACCCTCTCACCCTGTCACCCCCTCACCCCTTCCGTGCTACCCTGCTCGGTTCGATGTCGGGAGCGCGAGAAACGGGCAATTCACGGCGGGTCCTGTTCCTTATCGTGAAGATCGGGGTCAGCGCGGGCCTGCTGTGGTTGCTTTTCTCGCAGACCGATGTCGCCGAAGTTGGCGGGCGGCTACAAGGCATGGACCCCGGCTGGCTGCTGCTCGGCGTTTTCGTCTATCTCTTGCATCTCCTCGTCGGCGCCTGGCGCTGGCGCCTCTTGCTGGATACGCAGCAAGTCGGCGTCCCCGTCTCGATGCTGTTTCGTTCGTACCTGGTCGCGACCTTCTTCAATAACTTCCTCCCGAGCAATATTGGCGGCGACGTGGTCCGCATCGCCGACACGGCACCGCTGACCGGCTCCCGCACGGTTGCCACCGGCGTGATTCTCGTCGATCGGCTGATTGGCCTCGCGGCGCTCACGGCCGTCGCGGCAGCCGGATCAGTGCTCGCCCACCACGGGCGAATGCCGGTACCCGGAGCCAGTTATCTCTGGATGGCCCTCGCTGGCTTCGTGGCCGTCGGTGTGCCGGTACTCTACTACCCGCATCTCGTGACCAAGCTGCTCGGACCGCTCCGTGTCTTGCATCCAGAGTGGGTAGAGCATCGCTTGGCGCGCATCCATACTCTGCTCGAGCAGATGGCCCGTCGTCCGGGGGCTGTCGCGATCGCTGGAGCCGGCGCGGTAACCGTTCAGCTCCTGCTCGTCCTCGTCTATGTCGCTGTTGCCTACGGCCTCGGGATCCCTTTCCGCGTGCGCGACGCGCTGATCATCGTGCCCGTCAGTCTGGTGGCGCAGCTCCTGCCAATCTCCATCAACGGCTTGGGCGTGCGGGAAGCGACGTTCAGCTATTTCTTCACGCGGCTCGGCCTGGGTGTCGGCGCTGCGCTCGCGCTCTCGCTCGCCAGCGCGGGTCTCATCATGGTGTTGTCGCTCGCCGGTGGCGCTCTTTTCCTGCTCCGACGAAGCCCACAGCCCGCCAGGGAACGTGCGGCTCTCCATCGCGATCACAAGCCCCGACTGCTCGATCAAACCGATGATGTCAAGCTCGACACGTAACCACTGATTCCCGAATCCTAATTCCTGAATCCTGAGTCCCGATTTCCGTTGACTCGCGTGTGAGCTGCTGAAAGAATGTCGCCGCTCATGCGGAACGTTGCACTATTGCTTTTCCTAGGTCTCATCGTCGCGCTTCCTGCGCACGCGCAGACGCCTCCTGATACACAACCGGGCCTGCTGGGCCGAATTCCGCAGACGATCATGCGGCCATGGGAGCATGACCTGATCGTGAGCGTGGGATTCGGCGGTGAGATCTTGGGCTCGTCGGTGAGCGAGGGCTTCGACTTCGCGGTCTACAACGAAACGGCGAGCGTGCAAACATCGCAGCGCTACGGCGGCGCCTTCCTCTTCGGTGTGGGGGCCGGATGGCGCGTCTGGCGCAATGCGCTCATCGGCGGGACATTCACGCGCGTCTCGGGAGACGCTCGATCGGCCGTGACGGCCGTCGTCCCACACCCGGTCGATTTCGGCAGGACGCGCACGACCGCCGGAAGCAGCGACTCCCTCCAGCACCAGGAGTCGGCGTTTCACCTGAGCGCCGGCTGGATGGTGCCGGTCCGTGACGACATCGATATCGGCCTGTCGGCCGGCCCGTCGTTCTACTTCGTCTCACACGAGTTCGTTGGTGCGCTCACACCGGACAACCTCGACGAAAATGATCCACCCGACTTCGAGACCGTGTCCATCCGCAGCCTTCAGCCGCGCGAAGAGAGCGACTGGACCGTTGGGTACCATGTCGGCCTCGACGGCACCTACCGCCTGCCGTGGAGCCTCCCGGGCTTCACCGAGCTCGGCGCCAACGGCTTCGTGCGCTGGGCCACCGCCTCGGTCACGCTCGATGCCGTCAGCGGCCCGCGCAAGGTGCGGGCCGGCGGTGTCCAGGGCGGCCTCGGCATCCGTATGACGTTCGACGACCTGGGCTTCCCGAGAATCCCCCTCCCCTGGTGAAAGTAGTGGATAGTGTCAATGACCCGTTGTAGAATGCGTGCGTTCCTGCCATTGGTTCGCTCTCCCAGCGCGGGCCGCGGGCGAATTTTGTGTGTTCGCTGTCGGTCAACCAAGGGGAGAGCTATGCGACTTGCAACAAAATTAGGCTTGTTGCTCGCGGTGAGCGTTGCCGCGGGCTGCAGTGAGCAATCGCCGGCGGCACCGGCGGCAGTACCGGACGCCGGGGGCGACGGCTCGCGGACCGCGGAGTCTGGCAGCCAGCCGCAGCTGAAGCTGACAGCGCCGACGCCAACCGAGCCGGCCAACGGCCACACGTATCCGAAGGGCGAGCGTCCCAAGGCCCTCGAGGCAGAAGCAGCCACGGGGGAGTTCGCGGAGATCAAGGGCGTCGTGCATCGCTTCCAGGTGTTGCGGGGCGACCGGCGCGTCGTGGACCGCGTCGTGCCGGCTCGCGGCGAAACGGCCGTCCTCGAGCTCGGCGGCGCGAGTCTCGCCGCCCGGACGACCTATCAGTGGCGCGTCCGCGGGGAAAACGAGGAAGGCGTGGGGCCATGGTCGGCCACGGCGACGTTTACGACCGGTGGAGGCGTCCAGCCGCGCACACCGGATGGCCAAACCAGCGAGGCGAAGGCACGCGCTCAGTTGGCCGCGGTTGGAGGCCAGCTCGTGGCTGCGCAACCGGATCTCCTGTACAACCATTCGTGCCAGGAGCACACGCCGACCGGCTGGCGCTTCCTGGACACGCTGGTCGACCGCCTGCGTCAGGACGACAACCGCTGGGGCTTCAATGGAAAGCGTGGGAACCCCAGCGACCCGTCGAAGGACGTCGTCGCGTATCACCACGGTCCTGGCCGGAGCGAGAACAGTCGTGACGTCTGGATTTACGACGTGATCATTGGGCACTGCGGGAGCCCGAGCTACGGGGTCAACGAGGTGCACAGCATTACGCCGGCGGGCATGTACATCTGGATCACGCGTGGGCGGTTCAAGAACGAATACTGACCTTCGTGGCTGACACGTTCTACCGGTCGTTCAGGGAGAAGCAGCTCACCGATTACGGCGCGGGGCGACGCAACCGCATCGAACGGACGCGGCTCGAGCTGCTCACGCGCCATAGCCGTCCACCCGGACGTCTCCTCGAAATCGGGCCGGGGCACGGGTCGTTGGGCGAGGCGGCAATCGCGGCCGGCTGGACATACGTCGCGGTCGAGGCAAGCGACCTCTTGATCGAGGTATTGCGAGCCAAAGGCCTGGAGGTCCTCAAGGCGTTCGTGCCGCCGTTACCCGTTGACGATGCCGGCTACGAGGTGGTGTACGCAGACCAAGTCCTGGAGCACATGTCGGGGATCGACGCCGCCCGCGCGTTCACGGCGGAGGCGCTGCGCGCGCTCAAACCGGGCGGTGTGCTCTTCATCGTGGTGCCTGATTACTTGAAGGAGCGCACCTTCTTCTGGGACGTCGATTACACCCATAACTTCGTGACCACCGAGCGGCGGGTCCGACAGCTGCTCTACGACGGCGGATTTCGGCTCGAGCAGGTCGTGCGGAGCATTGGGGTGGCCACAGGGCTCGGACGCGACCTGCTCGCGGGGGCTGCGCTCCTCGTGAACCTACCGGGCGTCGACGCCTTGTCGCGCTATACGCGCTCGGAGGAGCTGCTGTTCAAGGTCCGCAAGAATCTGTTCGAGACCCTCACCTTCGTCGCGCGCAAGCCGCTGCCGTGACTCGCCTGCTCCGGTCGACGTGGCTCCGCGTCATCATCACGTCGGCCATCCTCGTGTATCTCGTCCGCCAAGTGGATGCCGGCGCCGCCGCGCGGGCCATCCTGGGCGTGTGTCTCTGGTCGGTTGGTCTGGTGGGCCTGCTGCTGGCGCTCGACCGCGTCACGATGATCTGGCGTTGGGTGCTGCTGCTGAAGGCCAGCGAAACGCCGGTTGCCTTCGGCCCAGCGGCGAGGATCTTCCTGGTCAGCTCCTTCGTCGGGAGCTTCCTCCCGGCCGGCGTCGGCGGAGACGCCGCGCGCGCATGGTCGCTGGGCCGGCACACCGCGCACAACAGTGCGGCGCTGGCGTCGGTGGCCGTCGACCGCTTGCTGGGCGTCATCGCGATCGTTCTCCTTGGGACCATGGGGGCCCTGATCTGGACGCAGGCGGAGGAGTCCGCGCTTCGAGACGGGATCCTTCTGCTGACGGCCGGCGTCGCCATCGGAACCGTAGCCGCCCTTTGGGCGGACCGCCTTGTGCAGCGTTTTCTGCAGACGGGCTGGCAAACGCGCCAGCTCGGCCGGATCCTGCTGCGGCTCGCCGACGCCGTGGCCCGTTATCGGCGCGCGCCTGGCGTGCTTGCATCGGTGTTCTGCTTGTCGCTGTTGGTTCAGGTGCTCCGCGTCCTACAGGCGTACGTGCTGGGGCTCGGCCTCGGGATGGAGGTGCCGTTCACGTACTATCTCGTTTTCATGCCGATTGGCTTGCTCATGCTGCTGCTACCACTCTCGGTCAGCGGATTCGGCCTGCCCCAAGGCGTGATCGTCTGGCTGCTGCACCGGGTCGGCGTCGCGGATGAGCTTTCGTTCGCATTGTCGACCTTGATCGTCCTCTCGGGAATTGCGGGAAATCTGCCGGGCGCATGGCTTTATCTCAGAGGGCAAGGGGTCAAGGGTCAAGGGGTCAAGGGATCCCTTCTTTGACGTCGGCCCCGAAATTACGTAAAATGAAGGACTTAATATGGCTCAAACCTATGCAGCCAGATATCTGACCAAGGCGGCGTTGAGCGCACCCCGGGACCTGCTGAACGGGTACGTGGCCCGGCGGCATCCGATCCACCCCACCGTCCTCATCTTCCACATCACGTTCGTCTGCGACGCCCGCTGCAACATGTGCAGCAATTGGCAGCGCGGCGATCGCAAGCAGGACATCACACTCGAGCAAATCGAGCGCGTGCTCGACTCCTCGCTCTGGAAGAATCTCGAGATCTGCAGCATCTCGGGTGGAGAGCCCACGACGCGCAATGACCTCGTGGACATCTGCCGGCTGGTCACCGACAAGTTACCTCGCCTCCGCAAGCTCACGCTCAACACGACTGGCCTCACACCGCACCGGGCCATCCCGATGCTGACGAAGATCGTCGAGCTGTGTCACGCGCGCGACGTCATCTTCAGTGCCCGTGTGTCGATTGACGGTGTCGGCGAGGTCCACAACGACGTGCGGCGCGTCAAGCGCGGCTTCGACAAGGCCAGCGAAACGATCGCGGCCATGAAGGCGCTGCAGAAGCAGTATCCCTTCAATTTCGGCATCTCCTCCACCATCTTCTCGATGAACCTGGACGATGCGGAGAACATCTTGGCGTGGGCACGGCGCGAGAAGCTCGACATCGTGTTCAACATGGTCCGCTTCACCGAGGCGATGCTGGGCAATGCTGAGCTCGAAGGCGACATCAAGCCGGTCGCCAAGGAAGAGGAGCAGATGCGGCAGTTCTTCTTGGACCGCGTGCGCCAGGATCCGCTCCTGGACGGCCAGAACTTCATCTACATGCACTACGCCGACATGATCGGCAACGGGTATCATCGTCTGGCGCCGTGCCCCTTCCAGTCGCAAGGCGTCATGCTCAACCCCGACGGCGGCCTGTTCTTCTGCGAGAACAGCCGTGTGGTGGGCAACGCGTGCGAAGAGGACCCGGAGACCATCTACTTCCGAGAAGCGTCCCAGGCGCATCGAGAATGGATTAGAAGCGAGAAGTGCCCTACCTGTCTGAGCCCGTGCCAGATGAACGTCGCGGCGATCAAGCAGGTTGTCCCGTACGCGAAATTCCTCGTTCGCGCATCGGCGGAAAAACGTCGGTATCGGAGCCGAGAGTTGGTGCCTGCGTCAGCGTAACGGGCGTCACTTCCTGTATAGCGCCATCAGATGCCACCCGAACCGCTGGACGAGCGGGCGGGGTAACGTGTTGAAGGTTCCCACGAAGCAGGTGTTGTAGAGGGCCCCCTTCCAGCCACCGTGGAGGCGCGATCGTACCGGAAAGCGCTCGGGGACGATGCGCCCGTCGCGAAAGCCAACCTGCTCCAGAAGGTCGCGAAATTCGGGAATCGAGTATTTGCGAAGCACCGGCGCGTCGGCGTGCTCGAGATCGACGCGCATCACCTTGGACAGCGCGTTCAGCCACGAGACGCGGTTGTACACCATGAACAGGCCGTGGCCGCCGCGCTTCAGCACGCGGTAACATTCAGACAATAGCCGAGCTGGATCGCCTGTGTACGGGATGACGCCGTGCCCGTACACGCAGTCGAAGTGATCCGCCTCGAATGGCAAGGCTTCTCCGTCCGCCACACGTAGCGTGGCGCGATCGGCCACACCGTGCAGCGCGACGTTGCGCTGCGCGAGGTCTATCGCGGTCTCGGAGAGGTCCACGCCCGTCGTGCGCGCACCGCCGCGGGCAAATCGCACCAAGTCGGTGCCGATGCCGCAGCCAACCTCGAGGAGCTCCCGCCCAGCAAACGCGCCGAAGTCGACGAGCTGCGGTAAGTAGCGCAGCTTGTCGAAACGGTACGCCTCGAGATCGTCGAAGAACTCACGCGTCCCAATGGGCTGCGTCGTCATCTCCAGGTCATGAATATGCGCGTTCCAGTAACGCTTGATCTCTTCGTTCAAACTATTCACCCTCGCCCTTACGCTTGGAAACCCTCGAGCCTTGCATTGAACCTTGTCCCTTTGCCCCTTGTCGCTCGCCCCTGTCCTGTGGCCCTCGATCCCTTGGTCCCTTGATCCCTTGGTCCCTCGATCCCTTGATCCCTTGATCCCTCGATCCCTTGATCCCTTGATCCCTCTATCCCTTGAT